>DATFGJ010000142.1:0-17633 GCA_035249585.1 Lacipirellulaceae bacterium | reverse complement strand
TGATCCCGTCCCGCTCCAATTGGGCGTAGTCGTGCCCGAGGGCAAGCAATTGCTCAACGCGGGCCAGCTCGAAGTACTGAAAGTAATTCGCGTGGTGGACGAAGCCCTGAGCGTCGGTCTCGTAATAGCGGACGCGAATTTCGATTTCGTGATCCGGCAACATAAGCGGATGTCGACCTGCCGAGATTACATTATCTTTTAAGCCAATTGGTAATTGGTATCGTAGCCGCTCGGGTGCTTCGCTCCAACGCTGGCGCCTCGGGCGCTCAAGTGCCAAACGGCGCCAGTTTGCAAAACACGTGCAAAATCGTATAGTGACCAGATTGACGCGACTCCGCTGCGAGTCTTTTAGCGGCCATTGCGCCGCGCCGCCCATGCCGGAGGCGGGGACCGTCCGGCTCGCTTTTGAGGTATTGAGCATACAAAGGGCCCAAAGATGAGTACCGATGAGGGATCAGGCTCAGGTGCTGGGACCGAATACGCGACGATGCGCGGGCGCGACTACCCGTCGATTCGGCAATTTACAGTGTTTCTGGAGAACCGCGTCGGCCAATTGATGGACGTCGTGCGCCGGTTCGAGGGCAGCAACGTGCGGATCGTGGCCCTCACCATTTCCGACTCGACCGAGTGCGCGCTGGTGCGTTTCCTGTTGAGCGACCCCGAGCAAGGCCGTGAAATCCTGGAGCGGGCCGGCCTGGCCATCGTAGAGTCCGACCTCATCGGCGTGGAACTGCCCGACTCGGCGCAGCCAATGCTGCAAATCTGCACCGCCCTGTTGGCCGCCGAAGTCAACATCACGCAGATTTACCCACTATTGTTCCGGCCCACCGGCCGGCCCGCAGTCGCGCTGATGGTGGACAACATTGAAATCGCCGTCGACACGCTCCGCGCCAAAGGCTTCCACGCGATCAACGAAGATGAACTGAAGGAAACGTAAGAGTGCGGTAGAGGAGTAGTGGAGTAGAGGAGTAGAAGATTGTCGAATTGACTACTCCACTACTCCACTACTCCACTGCTGCTCTTCCCGCCCATGCCGATCAACGTCACCTGCCCGAATCCGAAATGCCTGAAGCGATTCAGCGTGGCCGATAAGTTCGCCGGCCAGAAAGGCCCCTGCCCTAAGTGCAAAACGATCATCACCATCCCCAAAAAAGAGGAGGAGGTGATCATCCATTCGCCGGAACATTCCGAGGCCGGCGCCATCGGCGCCGGCGGCCGGCACGTGCTGAAAACGTATCGCCGCAGGGACACACGCTTTCAGCCGCTGGTGTTTACCGGCGTAATTGGTTTCGTCCTGGTGGCGATTCTTATCGCGCTAGTGGTTCGCAGCGCCGATTTGCATGAGCCGTGGCTGAATCCGCTGGCGGCCATTTTGCTGGGCCCGCCGCTGGCCTGGGCCGGATATACTTTCTTACGCGATCCGGAATTGGAAGGTTACCAAGACACCGCTCTGGTCATTCGCTCGATCGTTTGCGGCCTTGTTTACGCGCTGCTGTGGGGCGTTTATTGGTTCATCGCATACCAATGGGGTGGCGCTGACGCGTTCACCAAGGGATTGGAAGTATTTCAACTCGTCGTTTTATGCGCAATCATTCTAGGAATTGGCACCTTCGCAGCCTATGTCTCGCTGGACCTGGAACCTGGCAGCGCATTCTTCCACACTGCCATGTATTTTGCTGTTGCTGCCCTGCTGCGATTCGTTGCCGACCTGCCGGTACTCCCCGGTCTCGCTTCAGGAACATAGCCACGCCCGCTGATGCTTCGGCAACGCTCGTTTACGGCGATGCGGGCGATTGTTGAATCGAGGATCGAGCGTCGAGCATTGGCTCATCGTGAACACAATCCACGACATCCCCGAAGTAGGCCGGGCGCGCAACGCGGGCGGGCTGGTGCGCATTCCGCCGGGTGTCGATGTACCGCTAACGGCGCGAGTGCGGCGGCTCATTGACACGGCATCCTTTCGCCGTCTGGCACAGATCAGCCAACTGGGTCTTGTGAGCCTCGTCTACCCGGCGGCCAATCATTCTCGGCAGGAACACTCGCTTGGCGTGTTTCTGGCCGCTATTGAATATCTGGACCGGCTTGCCGGTGACGAGCGTTTCACGGCGAGCGTTTTGCCCAAAGATGCCGAATGCTTCCTGGCGGCTGCGCTGTTGCATGACGTCGGCCATTGTCCGTTCGGTCACCCGATTGAAGATTTGCATTTGCCAAAGATCGTGCCGCACGAAGAGCGCGCTCGTGGTCGCATCGAATCGAGCGAAGTTGCCGACGTGCTGCGTGACGAGTGGGGGCTCGATCCAGCAAACGTCAGCGCGCTCGTGGCCGGCGATGTCGATGGGCGGCCCCGATCCATCCTTCGGAGTCTGCTATCGGGACCGATTGACGTCGACAAAGTCGATTACCTGATGCGGGACAGCTTGCACGCTGGTGTTCCATATGGCCGCAACTTCGATCGCCGCCGCCTGACGGGCAGCCTGTGCCTGAACGAAGCAGGCGACGGTTTGGCGATCACCGATAAGGGAAAAACCGCCGCAGAAATGCTGGTCTTCGCTCGCTACGTGATGTTCAGCGAGGTTTACTGGCATCATGCAGTGCGGTCCGCCACGGCGATGTTCCAGCGGGCAATTTTCATGCTGCATGAAGAGCTCGACTTAGAGCCGGTCCTGGTTCCGCTGACTGACACGCGACTAATCGACACACTGCGACATCTCAGCCGGAAGGATCCCACGACCATATTCGGCTTGTTGGATGGAATTTTCGGGCCGACCCGCCGCCTCTACAAACGCCTGGCTCAATACAGCTACTTTGAACAGCCGGAAATATACCGTCGGCTCGCTCGGCGTCCATATCCCGATCTGGTTGCGATCGCCAAGCGAATCGCGGCTGAATTGAGTGGGCCATTAGGTACAGCCGTGTCACCGCACGAAGTCCTCGTCGATGCCCCGCCGGCCGAGCTCGAAGTCGATTTCGACATCGAAGTATTCTATCCGAAGGAGCGCGTCTATCGCCGGCTGGGCGACGTGTCGCCGGTGGTGCGCACGTTGGCCAAGGAGCAGTTCGATGATTACGTCAAGCGGGTGCGGATTTTCGTCCATCCGCGAATCGCTGCCGAGGCCGCCCGGCTTCCCGATCTGGCCAATCGGCTCGCCGCGACGATTGAAGCTGAAGCACCTCGATCCTAAACGGTGATGCGCTCATCGCTGTTCAATCGCGTCGTATCGCGCAGGTGGGACCGCAACGTGGCTTTGAAACCACTCGTTGTGCGTGGCCGCGGCTGTAGGGACCGGCGGTAGGCCGCCATTTCGCTTGCCGCCTTTTGCGGCGTCAGTGCTCCCTGCTCGATGAGGATATCCATGATCGGCCGCTTGCGATCGGCTTGAATCATGAGCAGCCGCATTAAATCGCTGCGGCTCATGAGGCCCATTTCGACGGCCAAATCTCCGAACCGCTCATTCGGCGAATCGCTTTGGGCCTGCAGCACGTCGAAGATGTCGCGCGGCGAAAGCACGTTTTCTTCCAGCGCCAATTGACCGATGGGCACAAGCGAGCCGAGCTGCTCTTCAAGAGCGGCCACTAATTGCTCTGCTGTGATGATCCCCTTCTTCTTCAGATACAGACCCGTTTGCATCGCTATTCTCCTGGGCGGAATTCGCGCTCGATGGTTGCGCCTACTGTTGGAAACGTAGGTCAGCGCCTTTGCAAGGGCGCAGCATGGCGTTCCGTTTGCACCGCATTTGACGGTTGCGCCGCGCCATCGCGGGCGATGGTTGGAAGCGCTCGGTCCCAAATTACTACGTCGATTGCGCGTCGCGCGACCGCAGACCAGTACGTCACCGAACAAGCTGAGAGCAAATCACTCCGTTAAATTGGACAACCTTCGGGTGCTTTGCCGATAGAACAAACAGTTCGGATTGCGGAATCCGATCGGCTTGCATCGGACGCGGGCCAATGGACGTACTCTCGCGATGGACCGCCCCCGCGATTGGCCGATTCGCCGATGCAACCGCGCGGCCCGCACTACCTGCTTTTCTCTGAAGCGTCCGCCCAAGCCGGCGAGCTGCGGTGGAAGTTTACCTTGCGGTCAGTCGGCAGCGGCGACTGTTTCAGCACTACCGATTGTGAGCTTGCTAACAGCCGGAGCCGGTTGGAGTTGCTTGCGGTCGTTCGCGGCCTGGAAGCACTCGACCAACCCTCTCAAGTCACACTCGTCACTCGCAGCCGCTATGTGACGCGCGGCATCGGGCGCCAGCTGAATCATTGGCGCGAGACAGAGTGGCATTGGGAGCGGTTCGGGCGTCAGGTGCCAATTCGCGACCGCGATCTGTGGCAGCGCGTCGATCGGGCACTGGAGTTTCATCAGGTCGAGTGTGTCAGGTGGCGATTTGATGCGGAACCGGACTTGGCGTCGTTTGGGGCGAACATCGCGGTCGCCGCGGCGGGCTCGCCCGAGGCCGCGTCGGCAGAACCCGTCTTGCTGATCGTGCCGCGTACCGCCGCCCGTCGAGCTGCCGTACGACCAAAGCATCGGGCCTTCGGCCGGGCGTTCGACAGCATTCGCGAAGGAATTCTGGGCCCGTTTTCGGCGATCCTGCGACCGGCGTTTACCCGGGCCGCCTAACTGAACAAAATAGCCCGTTCGTCGGGACCCTGTCCCCCACAACAAGGAGACCTCACCGTGCAAACGCAGGTGGCATTGGATGCAATCGGGCCGGTAATTTACGGCTATCACGAGAACCCGTTCGAGGTTTTGGGACCGCACGAGGTCGAGGATAGCGGCCGGCGCGCCCTGGCCGTGCGCGCGTACCTGCCAGAGGCCCAGCGTGCGTGGGTGGTCGACCCGGCCCATAGCGCCGCCCGGCCGATGCGCCGGATTCACCCTGCCGGCCTGTACGAAGCCGTCTGCCCGGCTGATACAATCTCGCAGCGTACCGCTCCAAGCTCCACGCCCCCGGCCCCCTGCTCTTATCAGCTTCGCGTGACTTACAAATCCGGCGAGACTCACACGATGCACGACCCCTACGCATTTTCGCCGATGCTCACCGATTACGATTTGTATCTGCTCGGCGAGGGGACGCACTGGCGGAGCTACGAACGACTGGGCGCGCATCTGCGCACCGTCGATGGCGTGAGCGGCGTCAACTTCGCCGTGTGGGCGCCGAACGCCGAAAGCGTTTCGGTGGTGGGCGATTTCAATTTCTGGGATCGCCGCAACCATGCCATGCGCAAGCACATTCCCAGCGGCGTGTGGGAGATGTTCATTCCCGATATCAAGGAAAGCGCCCATTACAAATTTTCGGTGAAGTTCCGCGGCGGACATGTGGTGGAAAAATGCGACCCGTACGGCTTCGCCGCCGAGGTTCCGCCGCGCACGGCCAACATTGTCACGAATCTCGACACCTATCAGTGGAACGACGCCGACTGGATTTCTCGCCGGCCGCAGCACAACGCCCTCGACGCTCCGCTTTCGATCTATGAAGTTCATTTGGGCAGTTGGCGCCGCGACCCCAGCAATCCAGAACGTTGGCTCAGCTATCGCGAGCTGGCCCCGCAGCTGGCCGAGTACTGCCGCCAGATGGGCTACACGCACGTGCAATTGCTGCCGATCAGCGAGCACCCGTTCACGGGGAGCTGGGGTTACCAGACGACCGGCTATTATGCGGCCACTAGCCGCTATGGTACGCCGCAGGACTTCATGTACTTCGTCGATATGCTCCACCAGAGCGGCATCGGCGTGATCATCGACTGGGTGCCGGCCCACTACCCCAAGGATGACCACGGCCTGCGGCACTTCGACGGTACTGCGCTGTACGAGCACGCCGACCCGCGCAAGGGCGAGCATCCTGATTGGGGCACGATGATCTTCAACTACGGCCGCACGGAAGTCCGCAACTTCCTACTCTCCAACGCGCTGTTCTGGCTCGACAAGTACCATGTCGATGGCCTGCGCGTGGATGCCGTGGCTTCGATGCTGTACCTCGACTACAGCCGCAAGGAAGGCGAGTGGGAGCCGAACTGCTTCGGCGGCCGCGAGAATCTCGAGGCCATCGACTTCCTCAAGAAGTTCAATGAGGAGGTGCATCTGCAATATCCGGGCGTGCTCACGATTGCCGAGGAATCGACGGCCTGGACCGGCGTCTCGCGGCCGACGTACCTGGGCGGACTGGGCTTCTCGCTCAAGTGGAACATGGGCTGGATGAACGACACCCGCGAGTACATGCACAAGGAACCCATCCATCGCAAATACCATCACGACGAGCTCACTTTCTCGCTGATCTACGCCTTCACCGAAAACTTCTGTCTGCCGCTTTCGCACGATGAAGTGGTGCACGGCAAGGGCTCGCTCTTGGACCAGATGCCGGGCGACCTGTGGCAGCGGTTCGCCAACCTGCGGCTCATGTACGGCTACATGTGGACGCACCCAGGCAAGAAGCTTTTGTTTATGGGCGGCGAGTTCGGCCAGTGGCATGAGTGGAACCACAACGAATCGCTGCAGTGGCACCTCCTCGAGTGGCAATCGCACCAGGGCGTGCAGCGCTATATGGCCGACCTCAACGCGCTGTATCGCCGCGAGCCGGCTCTGCATCAGGTCGATTTTGACTGGTTCGGCTTCGAGTGGATCGACTGCCACAACTGGCAGGACAGCATCGTGGCCTTCATCCGCAAGGCGAAAGACCCGCAGGACTACGTGATCGTGTGCTGCAACTTCACGCCGGTGCCACGCATCGGCTACAAGATCGGCGTGCCGGAAGCCTGTTTCTACCAGGAGATTTCCAACAGCGACTCGACGTTCTACGGCGGCAGCGACCTGGGCAACGGCGGCGGCATCCAGGCAATGCCGCACGAAAGCCACGGCCGCCCGGCGTCGATGGAAGTCACGCTCCCGCCGCTGGCGACGGTCGTGTTCAAGCCGCGGCGGTAGATGAGATGTGAGGTATGGGCCGGTTTGTTGAGGGTTCGTCGAACGTCGGCCGCCGTCAATAGCCAGCTGGCGTCAGCCCTTAGCAAAAGCAATAGTCCTGTCGCCCCGTTGGGGCTCTACCGCCCTTGTTCTCCAATACTTACCAGGCGCTTCCGCCGACTGGCTATTAACTTTCGGCTCGTTGGGCCTGCATGCGGTTGCATCCCTCCGCAGCCTTGGGGAAACAGCCAATTGTCGGACTACCCATTGTCTGACATGTTGATCGTTTCGATCGCTCGAACAATGTCTTCTCGAAGTGAATCCGATATTTCGGGTTCATCATGCAGGCGTTTAAGGGCGGGAATCGCCTTTTGGGCCGCGGGACCAAGCTTCGTCAGGGCTTCTACAGCGTAATCGGCAAGCTGCTCGAAGTCACCGTCGCGTTTATCGAGTACGCGAATGTATGCGTCAATCACGGCGAGGTCAGAAATTCGGTTGGCGCTGAGCGCTTCAATTACGTTTTCGACCACGAGTTCATCTTGATCATCAATCATTGGAAGGACACGCCTCACGGCAGATTGCGGATCGACGGCGAAGAACGCACTCGCTACGCCCCACCGAATCGACGGTGACCGATGTTTCTTGGCCTGTTCCATTTCATCGAGCAGTGAAGCCGCAAGCGGGCCCAACTCTTCGATTGCCTGCGGTGCGTCGTTATCTGCCCATTCATTATCCATATCCGAAAGCAAAATTCGGCCGAGAAGCTCCTGCGCATCCGGCGGCGGTGCCTCCGAGATGATGCAAGTCGCTGCCGCCGCCCAGATGCGTACGTTGTTATCGTATTGAGGGTCCATGAGCTGTCGCAGTTTCGGCAGTGCTTCTGCGGCATCCGGGCCGAGCCGCGCAAGCAACCGCGCAGCACGACTGCGGAGTTTTTCCGGCATGGCAAGATGATTGGATATAGCAATGTAAACCGATGAATCGTCGTCCAGCAAATTGACGATCGCTGGTATGAGCGAGTCAATTCGATCGCGTCGTTCATCCAACGCATCAAGAACTGCCCACCGCACATTGGGGTGAGGATCATTCAGGAATTGGCCGAATTGCTTGACGGTTGTAATGCTGTCATCCCCTACGGCACTAAGTGCACGAATCGCTCTCGAACGTACGTAAACGTCTTCATGCCGACCGTACTCCAAGATTTGAGAGTACGCCGTATCGTTTGGAGCGCCGATTCGTGCGATAGCCTCAAACGCGAGGCCACGAGCTCGATTTGATTTGAGTTCCGGGATTCGGCGGGTTATGGAGAGGACCGAGGCCGGCTTCACATCCCACAGCTTGTACCGTGCGCGTTCTTGTACGATATCCCGGCCAAAAATGTGATCCCTGATGGTGCGTTCGTCGTTCAGCAACAGGACCAGTTGTCCAACGACTTCGTCCCGTTTGAGTAATTCCTCGTCCAACGAACGGATAGCAGTCTCAACCTCTTGAGGCGTTCCATTTCGCATTTGGGCAACAGGGTCCTTGCGATCACGCTCCTGCCCCGATGTTGACGCGGTCAATGCGACGTGAAAGACGGTCGCTACAAGGGCGATTCGGGTCGATACAAGAATTCGTTTCACGATCATCGCAGTATAGACCATCACGCGATTACGACTTGCGATCGGTGACCCAGCAAGAATCGTGGCGCCGCATGCCTATATGCGGATAATATGTCTGTGCTTTCGGCGCGGAAAGCAAAATAAGAGAGGTTTGAAGTCCGGCAGCCGCATGCGTTCTGGTTAGAAGCTCGCGCCCAATTCCGCGTCGCTGATAAGCGACGTCGACGGCTAGATCGGCCAAGTAGGTGCAATAGCTGAAGTCGGTAATCGCCCGGGAAAGTCCGATCAACTTTCCGTCGCCGCTCCGGGCGGTCAAAAGTAAGTCAGCGTGAGCCACCATCCCTGCAATGGTATCCGCTTCATCGATAGGCCGTCGTTCGGCGAGCGTGGAGCGTTTAAGAAGGTCGATGTACTCCTCGCTCGAAAGGCTCGGCTCCAATTGGTACGCGACGGTTTCGGACACCACTTGCACCTCACCGCCTCACGGCAAAGTTCAGCTCCCGGGATTCTATCATGAAGCTGCGACCGGTGGTCCGCGATGTGCGGCCGAGTAAATGCCGAACCGCGCGCGGGGTTGACCAGTTGGCGGCGAGGCTATCGCGTACGGCGGCACACGGAAATCATGAGAGGGATGTCTTATTCGTCTTCTTCCTCGTCCTCGAGGAGCTCGTCTGGCGTGCGCTCCCATTTGAGTCCGGAAGATTCGAGGACGTCGGTGGCGACCAGTTCTCGGGTGCGCAGGAAGCGGTCGGTTTCCATGATTTGGCGGCCGGGCCAGATGGCCGCTTCCGCGAGGTAGGCGGTGCGTAGTTCTTCAGGCGGCATCGCGTGCTCGACCAGCCGGACGACGTAGGCGATCGATCGGTCGTGGTTCATCACGGCGGCGACGTCTCCGACCTTCATTTCAAAGACCTTGTCCATAAACGCGGGACCCGCGGCGACAATGCCGTCCGGCTCGCTCAAGCGGAAGGGCTCAATTGTGCGTGTGGCATAGGCAATCTCACCGCCGGTGTACATCGCGAAGGGATCGGTGCGGACGACTTCGCCCATGACGCCGCCTGGGGAAAAGAATTCGCCGAGAGGCCTGCCGGCCTCTTGGGCTTTCTTAGCCTCGTTGGTCGCGAACTTCTCGGCCAGCTCGGCCGCTTTTTGAAGCTTCCAGGCGCGCACGACGTCGTTGCGCACTTGGGCCAGTTCGGGCACGCGTCCCGGTTTGTCGCTCGTTTTCATGGCGACGTATCGATTCGCGGTCTGCGAATCTTTTCCGGTCACCGGCTGGTAGAGATCGAGGTCTTTGCTGCCGAAGAAAAGATCGGAAAGTGGAGCACTGCTTTCCTCGTTAATGGATTTGCCGACCGGCGAGGCGCGGAGCTCGAAGTACGCGATCGGGCCCGTCTTACCGGCCTTCAGCCCGTGTTTTTCCGCGAGCGGGCTAAGGTCGGCCAGGGCGGCTGGCGGCGGCGGGGCCGCGCGCTCTTCCGCTTCGGCCGACAGGGCGGAGCTGAAATACGTGGTCCACTCGGTATTGATCTCCGAATGGATCTGACCGATCAGCGCATCGAGTTGCTCAGGCACGCGGGAGATGGCCAGTCGTCGGCGGATTTCATCGCGAACTTCGTCGAGCGTTTGGTATTCGACCGGCTTGGCTTCGGCCGAAGTTTCGGCGGAATCCGCTTCGGTTTCGGCGGCGGACGCGGCCTGGTCGCCGGTCGCAGATTGTTCGGCGTTGTCCGTTGAAGCCGCAGCTTGCGCGGCGTCGCTTGATGCGGCGGGACTCGCCGCAGCGTCTTCCGCGGAGTCGTCGGCGGGCGTTTCATCGCCGGATTGTTGCAGGAAGGAGGCCAAACCAATCACACCGGCCGGCACTGGATTGAACGATTGATCGCCCGCTGACGGAGCGGAGTCGGGGTCGGCAGCATTGGCTGGCGGCTGTGAGTTCTGCGATTCGTCCGATGCAGGAGCGCTGGACTCGGCGGCAGGCGGCGTGTCCTCGCCGTTTTGCGAAGGCTCGCTCGTTTCGGATGTCGGCTCGCCCTCATTGGTTGACGACTCGGACGCGCCGGTTGCCGGAACATTGGCTTCATCGGCCGCGGGCGCGTCGCCGGGCTGTTCCGGCGCTTCCGGCTCATCGATCAAGTCGGTTTTGGCTTTGATGAAATACGGATCCTTGTTGTCTTCGTAGTACTTGACGATCTCCTCTTCCGTGACCTGAGACTCGACCTTTGCGAGAAACTCATCGTAGTTGGCTTCGATGAATTGCACGTCGATCGTGCGCGGGATGCGGAAGCCGGGCGTCGCCGAGGGAAACTCCATCTGGCCGCCGCCGGGGAAAAACTCAAAGTCGGGCATCGGTTCGCGTTCTCGATGCTTTTCGAAGAATTCGGCCAGCTCGCTGGGCTTGGGCTCGGGAACATCGACTAAGAACGATTCGGCCGGCACGGGCGCTGCCTCAATGACAATGCGGTCGTTGACGCGCAACCAATCGTCGTAGCGCTGCTCGGGCGTGGCCGTGCGGAACGAGTAAAAATGACCGTTCAAGTAGGTGTAGGCAAGCATCTCCTCGCGAAGGGCGTCGAGGACGTATTGTGGGGGGATGCCGCGCCCGCCGCCCATCTCTTTAATCATCGCGGACATCGTGTCTGGCGACACGCGTCGGCGACCCAGCTCTTCCAAGTACGCGACAATGGCGTCGTCGCTGACTTGCATTCCTGCTTCGCGGGCCGCGTCGGCGAAAAGCTTTGTTCGGACGACCGATCGCTCCACGCCATCTTCGCGAGTACTGGGGCCGCCGAGTCGAGTAACTCCTAGCTGGAGCGCGTCTGGCTCCACACCAGCCTGGACGGCGGCCATTCCGCCGGCATACTCGACGTTGCGGAGGAATGAGTTGAGAATTTGGCGCTGCGAAACAAGTTGATCCAGCTCGGCGTTCGTGAGGCTGCCGCCGTCCCATGTGACGGCCACATCGCTGGCATCGCGGCGGGATCCACCTTCTGTAGCAGCGCGGCTACCGCCAAGGTACGAGGTTAGTGGGTCGAGAACGACAAACACAAACATGATCATGACGCCGAAGATGACCATCAGCGTCTTCATGTACTTGCGGAAAATGCGGAACGGGCTAGCCATGGAGAGGAGGTCTTGTTGGTCCGCCGAGCCGAGGCGAACGAGAAGCAAGGAGCACGGAGCGGGGAGCAAGGAGCACGATTTTACTCCGTGCTCTATGCTCCCTGCTCTCCGCTCAGACGTGCCGCTCGGCTCGCGGCACCTACGAACGCGGGTGTGCACCGTCTTGACATCCGGCCAAGGGTGCAAGTAATCATTGACAGCCTGGAATTTGTGGCAAGGTCCGTGATTCTAAGTGGAATCGACCTAAATGCAATCCCAATAGGGAGTGTCGGCGCTCAGCGCGCCGGCGCGCGCGAGCTGCGACTCACCTTGCCGAACCATCTCGCCTGGCAAACAATGGGCGGGCCGTGCAACGTTTCATCGCTTTGTTTGGTACGCTCGCGGATAGGGTGCGGTTTTGACGTTTGTTGCGATCATGCGTACTGATTCATTCGCGATGCTTTGGTCGGCGTCGTGGTGGACCGACTATGGCGGTCGTTCGGTGAGAGGAGTCCAAATTCAGGCCGGCAGCATCCAAGGGCTGATAATGAGCGGGGCAAGCGTCCTATTCTTCCCAAACATTGCAAATTAACTAACGGCGGCGGCATTCGATGGCTAAACGTAAGGCGTCCAATTCGGAATCGGCCAAACCGGGCAATGCCCTGGTGATTGTTGAGTCGCCGGCCAAGGCACGGACGATCAGCAAGTACTTGGGCCGCGGCTTTACGGTCGAGGCGAGCATTGGCCACGTGCGCGACCTGCCCCAAGGCGCCAAGCAAATCCCCGCGGAATATAAGAACGAGCCTTGGTCGAACCTGGGCGTCAACGTTCACGACAATTTCACGCCCATCTACATCATTCCGCCCGGCAAGAGCAAGCAGATCAAACTTCTCAAGGACCGGTTGAAATCAGCCGACGCGCTGTACCTGGCGACTGACGAGGACCGCGAGGGCGAGGCGATTAGCTGGCACCTGGTGGAGATTCTCAAGCCGAAAGTGCCAGTGCACCGGCTCGTGTTTCACGAGATCACGAAAGACGCCATCCAGGCGGCACTGCAGTCGCCACGCAGGGTTGACGATGGCCTCGTGCGTGCGCAGGAGACGCGCCGGATTCTCGATCGGCTTTATGGCTATGAGGTGTCGCCACTGCTGTGGCGCAAGGTCCGGCCCAAGCTCTCGGCCGGCCGCGTGCAGAGCGTGGCCGTGCGGATGATCGTGGAGCGCGAACGGGAGCGAATGGCCTTTGTTTCGGCCACGTGGTGGGACCTGGTTGGACAGTTCGCCAAGTCGAGCGGGGAGCAGCTGGAGGCGGAGCTGGTTTCCGTGGACGGCCGGCGAATTCCGGCCGGCAAGGATTTCGACCCGTCAACGGGCAAGCTGAAGAATGCCGCGCTGATGCTGCTGGACGGGCCGGCCGCCGCCAAGCTAGTCGAGCGGGTTCGCAACGGCCAGTTCCGAGTCGCTAATGTCGAGGACAAGCCGTACACGTCCAAGCCGTATCCGCCGTTTACCACCAGCACGCTGCAACAAGAGGCCAACCGCAAACTCGGGTTCACAGCGCGTCGGACGATGCAGGTGGCCCAGAGCCTGTATGAGAACGGGCATATCACGTACATGCGTACTGATTCGACGAATCTGGCGCAGGTGGCGATTGAGGATGCGCGGCGGCTGGTTGCAGAGGAATACGGCCCGGAGTATTTGCCAGCTGAGATTCGCGTTTACAAGTCAAAGGTCAAGAACGCGCAGGAAGCGCACGAAGGCATTCGCCCGGCCGGGCATCCGTTCGAACTGCCCGGCGCGCTGCGCAACGAGCTGAACGTGGATGAGTTCAAAGTGTTCGACATGATCTGGAAGCGCACCATCGCGAGCCAGATGGCGGACGCGCGCGGCCGGCGGATCACGATTACGATCGAGGGCGAAGGCTGCGAGTTTGCGGTGAGCGGCAAGACGATTGATTTCCCCGGCTATTTGCGAGCCTACGTCGAAGGCAGCGATACGCCCGAGGCAGAGCTGGCCGATCAGGAAACGGTGCTGCCCAATGTGGCGGTCGGCGAGGCGCTGCGCTGCCTGGAGATGACGGCGAAGGAGCACACGACGCAGCCGCCCGGGCGCTACAGCGAAGCATCCCTCACCAAAGCGCTCGAGGAGCGTGGCATTGGCCGGCCAAGCACCTACGCATCCATCATCGACACGATTCAGAACCGCAACTACGCCTTCAAAAAAGGCGGCGCGCTGGTGCCGACGTGGGTGGCGTTTTCCGTCGTGCAGCTATTGGAGCAGCACCTCGCCAGCTTGGTGGATTATCAGTTCACGGCCCAGATGGAAGATGAACTGGACGCGATCAGCCGAGGCGAGCGCGAATATATTGACTATTTGAACGCGTTCTATTTCGGCAATGACGGGAACGGAACACGAAAGGCACAAGCTAAAAATGGCGGGCCGCCGAAGCTCGGCTTGAAGCCGCAATTGGAACACAAGGGCGACGAAATCGACGCGCGCGACATCAGCCGCATCTGGATCGGCACGCCGCAAGGCGGCGAGCCAGTGTATGTGCGCGTGGGGCGGTATTCGCCGTTCGTCGAGCAAGGCGATCGCACGGCTTCGCTGCCGGAGGAGACTCCGCCGGACGAAGTGACCTTGGACGCGGCGTTGAAATTGCTGGACCAGGCGGCGCAAGGTGACGAGCCGCTTGGCACCGATCCGCTAAGCGGCAAACCTGTTTATCTCAAAGTGGGCCGGTTCGGGCCGTATGTGCAGCTTGGCACGCCGGACGATGAAGAAAAGCCCAAGAACGCATCGCTGCTCAAGGGCATGGATCCCAAAAGCGTGGATTTGGCCACCGCGCTGAAGCTCTTGTCGCTGCCGCGCAATTTAGGCAATCATCCTGAAAAAGGCGAGCCGGTGATGGCGTACAACGGCCGATTTGGGCCGTACATCAAGTGCGACACGGAAACGCGCTCGTTGCCCGCCGACATCTCGCCGCTCGACGTGACGCTGGAGCAGGCCGTGCACCTGCTCGCTCAGCCGAAGATACACGGCCGGGGACGCGCCGCCGCCAAGCGTGAGCCGCTTAAGGTGTTTGAGGCGTCACCCATTACAGGCCAAAAAGTGCAGCTTCTCGATGGCCGTTATGGCCCCTATGTGACTGATGGCGAAACGAACGCATCGCTTCCAAAAGGCACGTCGGCCGAAGAGCTGACCTTCAATGAAGCGCTCGATCTGTTAGCCGCCCGCGCGGCGGCAGGCCCGCCGAAACGCAAAAGCGCGCGACGAAAGACGGCCAAAGCGACGACTGCAACGACGGGCGCGCCGAAGAAATCGGCCACGAAGCGCCGAACCGCCAAAGCGGCGGTTAAGTCGTCCAAGAAAAAGGCGACGTAACGGCATAGCGCGCTCTCATGTGGAGGCGGCGATTCATCTCGGTCCCGGCCTTTTTAGCGGTGGGTTGGCTTGCTGCTATTGGGCTATGGCTTGGCCTACTACCCGGCGCCGATTGAGCCGGACATCGCTCGGGACCCCAACCCATTGCCCGGTTACGGGCGAATTCTATGGATCGTGTGGAGCTCTTGGTTGGGAGTTGGATTGTCTGCAATAAACTCGATCATGGCTTGGCGACACAATAAGTACTGGCGAGCCGCAGCAGTTGCTCCAGCCGATGTCTCTGGAATCGTTAACATGCTGCTCATGGTCGCTGCACTTTAGACAATTCTTTTTTCAAATGGCCCACTACCGTTTTCCGCCAATGATTGCAATCTTTGCAGCATTGGACTTAGGATTGTCGCTGGCTGATTTCAAGGCTGGCAAAGCCCAGGGCATCGGCCCGGGATCGCAATTAGCTGCCGGCACGACCGCACCGAAACGTCTCGCGCGGCGAATATTGTATTGGGATTCTCTAAACACTCAGGCCATTACCCCATGTCGGAACCAACGAAATCACAAGGCACGCCGAATTCGAAATACAAATCGCCACAGGGCGCCGCTCGCACTTGGATCGACAGAATTCTCCCGCTCCTTCCCGGCGTGCAGCCAACGGGCGTGACAACCGTCGGTGCTTCGGCGAAGGCGGCGCCTGCATCGCGGCCTTACCTTGTTGGCAATCATGACGCCGCCCGCAAGGCATACGAAAAGATCGAAGCCAATAAGCGAGTGGATGATCAATGGAGCTTCGAGGATGCACTCAAGGAGAGGAACAAGAACATTCCGCCCGTATTCCAATTCCCTAGCCGCAATCCCGTAATCCTCGGCCCCGATGAGCAGCTTGGTGTCGGTGACAAGGACTACGAAAAGCTGCCCAAGGATCTGAAACCGAAAATGACGCCGGAGGTGTGGACTAAGATCAAAGGCCAGCGCGCGACACTTATTTCAATCTACCTTCGCTTGCGGGAATACAACGCATGGGATGCGGTGAGCGCCGTGACTGGCATCAAGGAAAAGCTGCCGGGGCATGGAAAGGTCGGCGCCATAGAATTCTCCATTTATGGGACCGGAGGCATAGCGTTCGAAGAACACAACATGGGGGGGCTGGCGGCTATTCTCGTCGGCACAGGCCACTTCGGACTCGATAACAAATTGATGTCGATTCTGCACCCGGGACAAAAATCGTACCGTGAATGGAGAGCGGAGGAAATCGTTCGGCCGGGCGTATTGGACGAATCGATTCACGAGTGGGGCCGCAAGACTCCGCCGCCCAACTCCAGCCTGCACGTCTCAATGGGTCCCGGCAAAGCCTTCGATGCGCACATCGATCGAATATCGCCGGTTGTGAAGCCGGTTGACGGACAGTCCGTGCCAGGTCCGAATGCCGTGGAGCATATCGGCGAGGAGGCGATTCGGCCGGATAGCCTGATCCCCTTGATTTCAAGAATTCCGATCGTCGGAAAAATCCCCAAGCCGCCAGGAGTCGGTGTCAACATCTCGCGGGATAATATTTCGCCGGTTCCACGTGAACCACGGAAAGTGACGACGGTCATGTTCAATTTCAAGGTCGAATGGGATTTGGCCAGCGGTGCGAACACGAAGAAAAGAAAACGAGTTTATAATCCCCATCCGCCGCAACTCCCTGCGCCGAAACCCGAGGTGACGGCTAAGATCGAGCGGGACGCGAAGCCAATCAGCAAACGATTCCCTAGAACGAGTGAGAATGACATCAACGCTGAGGTGCTGGCCGACATCATAGCGCGCAAAGTGTTGGATGCCGCCGGGAAAGGCGGCCGGTCGATCAGCGTCGACTTTCCAAACTACATCCATACGACGCTCAGCGAGGCCGAGCAAAAGGCCGTGCATGACGCGGTGATGGAGATCGGAAGAATTGTCAGGGACGCACTAGGTGCGGATGCCGGTTCGGTGAATACCGTCACCGTGCAAATCCCGGCCAACGGCGCCTCGGATGTACGAATAAAGAAGTGATTGGAAGCGCACGATTTACCTTTTACGGATATTGCGATGGCTAAGAAAGACGACAAGCCGCCTGATAAGAAGCAAATCGACAAGGCACTGAAAAAAGTCAAAGAGGTGTGCGAGCAGCTGAAGCAGTGCGACAAAGAATTAAAGGGCTCGTTGGCGCTGGCCAAGGAAGTTGATCAATCGCTTGGCTGACAAAGACACCGCCTTTCCGGAGAAGGTTCATGCTTGAGCAGATACTCAGCGATATGGCAGCGAGCGTCGAAGCTCTTCGAAAGAGCATGGAGGAATACGCGAAAGCCGTCGGCAGCTTCGCAAACAATCAAAAATGGGCCGCCGACGTCGCGAAGGCCAAGTCGAAAGCATTGTTGTCCGTCAAAGTTGCCAAGGCCAATCATAAGGCGCTCGAGAACGAACTCAAAAAGCTCGGCACGACTGCAGCCGGACGAAAGGAGATCGAAGACAAGCTCATGCGTATCTCTACCGCGCAGGAGCGACTAATAATAGCGGTTATGAAAGCGGAAGAGGTGCTCAACGAAGAGCTTGTGCAATCGGCTTAGCACTCGGCGCCTGCGAGAAGCACATGGGCAAACGGTCCAATGAGGAAGTGTCGAAGTGGGCGAAGGAATTTCT
>DATFGJ010000141.1:0-7626 GCA_035249585.1 Lacipirellulaceae bacterium | reverse complement strand
TCGACGGCACGCTAGGCGGCGGATTGCCCGTGCCCGTTGCCGGCCTGGTGGCCCATGTCTCGCCGTCGATCAACGCCGGCATTTCCGGCAGCGAGACGGCCACGGAAAAGATGAACCGCCTGCCGCCCAAGCACGCGATTGTGGTGAGCGGCACATCAAGCGAAGGCCGCGGCGCGTTCTTCAAGCTCAAGCGCTCATCGCAGACGTCGCTGGAAGGCGTTCATGAGCTGCGCGTGACATTCGTCGTGCCGGCTAATTGGCAAGGCGGCGAGGTGCGCGTCGGCTGCAGTGCGCGCGGTCAAAAGCGGCTCTTGTTGCTCAAGCACGACGCCACACTGGGCCGCGCGGCCGGTGACGTTCGGCTCAGCATGACCGGACGCGAGCTGGAGCATCGTGTGGCGAAGCCCGCTATTGCCGACGAGGCACCCGCGCCCACGAATGTGCTCTCGGTTATCACAACCGCGGCTGCGGAAGTGATCGATTTGGTCGACGGGGCCAAAGTGAAGGGCGACGCGGAAAAGGTTGCTGCTGAGGATGAATCCGAGTAGCGCAAACGCGAACGGTTGACGCGCGTGCGCGCAAATAGTCAGCGAGGATACAGTGGCCAAATCATCGGAATTAGCGACGTGGCCACAATCCACAATATAAGATGCAACGGCATACCCACGCGAATGAAATCGGTGAAGCGGTATCCGCCGGGGCCGTAGATCATCATGTTCGTCTGGTAGCCGATCGGCGTCACGAGACTGGCCGAAGCGGCGAAGGTGAGCGCGATGACGAATGGCCGCGGATCGACGCCGCTTAGCTGCGCGGCCTGGATGCAGATGGGAAACAGCAGCACGGCTGCCGCGTTGTTGGTGATCATTTCCGTCAGGATAGAAGTCAATATGTAAATGCACGCCAGGGTTGCCATAGGACCGAGCACGGAGGTTGCGTTGACCAATTGAGCCGCGACCGCCGCGGCCGCGCCGGATTTTTCGAGCGCGGTGCCAATGCCGAACGACGCCGCAATCGTCACCAGGACCTGCAGCTCAATGCTTTGCCGCGCTTCGCCGGCCGAGAGGCATCCGGTCGCCACCATGAGGACTGCGATGAGCGCAGCACCCACCAGTATCGGCACGATCTGCGTGGTCATGAGAATCAGCAGCAGTACGAATAAAACCAATGCGATCCAAGCGCGGTGCCGCCGCAGCGGCCGCCACTGTTCAACGTCACTCACGAGGTAGAACGCCGGATCATTGCGATGGGCCCGCACGAAATGGGGCTGCGTTTGCAAGAGCAGGGTATCACCGGGCCGCAGTTCAATGTCGCCGACCTTTTCTTGAACACGTGCGCCACCACGATGCACGGCGACAACCGCCGCGCCATAGGTCGCGCGGAAGTCGGCGTCGCGGATAGTCTTGCCGATGAGCGGCGAATCGGCCGAGATCACCGCCTCGCACATCCGCCGGCTCAGCTGTCGGGCCGGTTCCGCTTCGTAAGCGGGATCTGCCACTGGAACCAAACCTGTGATTTTTTGCAGCTCAACCACGCTGCTCACCACACCCGTGAACACAAGCCGGTCGTTCGTTTGAATGACTTCATCGGGCGCGACCGGAGTGACGATCTCGTCCGCGCGGTTGATTTCGATGAGAAACAGGCCGGGCAGACGTCGCAATCCGGCGGCCTCTACGCTTTTGCCGATCAATCGGCATTCGGGCTGAACCAGCATGTCGACCATGTATTCGCGCCGCGATTCACCGAGCTGCTCGAACAGCTCTTTTCGCTCTGGCAGCAAGCGGCGGCCCGCGAGCATTAGATAGGTGACGCCGGCCAGCGCGTAAGGAATGCCCAACGGGGTCATTTCAAACAGCGTCATACCGCCCATGTCGCTTTTCAGCAAAAGACCATGGACCACGACATTGGTCGAGGTGCCGATGAGCGTACACGTGCCCCCCAAAATTGCCATGTACGACAGGGGAATTAACAATTTCGATGGCGCGACGTCGTTCCGGCGGCACCAATCGATCACGATCGGCATGAACATCGCCACGATCGGCGTGTTGTTCAGAAAAGCAGAGGAGGGAATGATCACGGAGGCCAGCCGGCCAATGGCGCTGCGTTCGTCGCGCGCCCCGCCAAGAATTTGATGCCCCACGTACGCCAGCACGCCGGTTTGTTCGAGGCCGGCAGCAACGACAAACAACACGGCAACCGTGAGCATGCCTTCATTGGCGAAGCCGGCAAACGCCTCCTGCGGCGTGATGATGCGCAGCAAGGCGAGAATGCCTGCGGCGCCCAGGAATAATAAGTCCGGCGGCGCCCAGTTTTTCACCAGCGCCACGAGGCTGGCCACCAAAACGGCGACAGTGAACCAGGCATCCGGGGTCATGAGGTCTTCCATCTCCACGTGGGTTGACACAAAAAAGGGGCTGGAGACAGCGGCCTCCAACCCCTTGAGCAAGGATCATACTTTCACTGGGGCCACGGCTCAAGACAACTTGGCCACGTGGCCGCATCCGGTGCGAGACGCGGATGGCCAGAGTGGATCAGCTTACTTTTTAGGCGCAGCGAGTCCAGAACCAGCACGGGGTCTTTCGTGGGATTCTCGGAGAGACTCGCCCGCGTATGGCGGCGTGGCCGGCTGTTTGGCGGGCCGTTCGTCGACAGGCACGGGTTGCTCGCGACCGAACAAACGTCCCACAAACCATTGCCGTGCGTCCATCGTGAGGCTGAAAAGCGCGGGGATTAACACCAACGGCAGCAAGGTGGAAACAATGAGGCCGCCCAACAGCACGGCGCCCAGCCCGCGGTACAGCTCGCTGCCGGCGCCCGGAAACAGCACGAGCGGCAACAGGCCGAGCACGGTGGTCACGGCGGTCATGAGAATTGGCCGAATCCGCGTACGGACCGATTCCACGATCGCGTCGCTCGGCGACATTCCATCCTCGCGCATGTGGTTGAGCGATTGATGCACAATAAGAATGGGATTGTTCACCACGGTGCCGATGAGGATCACGAATCCGAGCATCGTGAGCACGTCGAGCGTTTGCAGCACGTAGAAGTTGAGTAGCCAGAGGCCGAGCACGCCGCCCACCGCTCCCAGCGGCACGGTAAGTATGATCACAAACGGATAGAGCCAGGATTCGAACAGCGCGGCCATCAATAAGTACGTGATGATGGCCGCCAGCAGGATGTTGAAACGCATGGCCTGCCAGGCCTGGCGAAGCTTGTCGGCCGTACCGGCCAGTTCGATGTGATAGCCGCCGTCAAGCTGCCCGGCCGCGACAATCGGCTGCACGATCTGCTGCTGAATCTTCTGCATGGCCGATTCCAGCGGCACGGTGGCAGGCGGCGTGACTTGAATCGTAATGGCCCGCTCCCGCTCGCGGTGGTTAATCTGCTCCGGGCCGCTTGAGAGCCGAACATTCGCCACTGCAGACAGCGGCACAAGCTGGCCCAGCGGCGTGGCGATCGGCAGCGCTTCGATATCCTGCGTCGTGCGGGCGTACTGCTCTTCGCCCATCACGGTAAGATCGATCTTCTTGCCTTCGAGGAAATAATCGCTCACATACGCGCCGTCGATCAGCGCGTTGGCCGTGAAGCCCAGATCGGTGGTGTTGATCCGCATGTCGGCGGCTTGCACCAGCTTGGGCTCGATATGCACTTCTGGGCTCGATAGATCGAGACTTGGCTGCGGAATTGCCTGGGCTGGCGCATCACGAGTTGACAGCAGCGGCGCCACCTGGCCGATCACCTGGTAGCCTAATCCGACGAGCTTCGTGACGTCCGGACCGGTGATCTCCACATCCACGGTCCGGCCGGCAGACAAACCCTGTTCGAAGATGCTCGATTGCTTGGCGACGGCCATCGCGCCTTCAAGCCTTGTGTTTCCGATCGAGTAGACCAGTGCTTCAAGCTCTTTGGCCCGCATGGGATCATGCGCGCGCAGGCCCATAAACACTTGCCGGCCGCGGGCCACGACAAAGAAATCTTCGACCACGGGGAAAGGAAGTTTTTCTGCTTCGGGGCTGCCGGGATCCACATTCCAATAGGGCTCCAGCCCCTTCTCAACGATTTCGCCAAGCTCCATCAATTTTTCGAGGTTGTAGCCCGGCGGAGGTAACACAATGCCGAAGACCAGATTTCGATTTCCGGTTGGCAGATATTCGATCTTTGGCCACATGAGCCAAGTGAGAGCCGTCGACGCGCCGATCATGATACAAACCACCGCCAGCCGGCGCGCGGTGCTTGGCTGCGCCCAGCGGTTGATCGCAACGACGGCGGTCACAAACAGGTCCGCTGACCACATGATGGGTGCAATAATCCGATCGGTGAGGGAATGTTGCGCCGGCGGATTGGGCGCGGCCAACTTGTTGCCGGCCTCTGAGCGGCCGGCTACAACGCCTTTGCCGTTGACGTCTCCTTCAGGATTTCCGTCCACTACGGCCAAATGCGGCGTCGATTCGTGCTTGTATTCTTCAGGATTCGAGTCGCGGAACAACCGCGCAGTCGCAACCGGCACGATGGTCATGGAGGCCACCACAGAGAGCAAGAGCGCACCGGTCACCGCCAGGGCAATATCGCGGAACAGCTGGCCGGCCTCCTCCTGCATGAAAATCACCGGCGCGAAGACGGCGACGTTCGTGAGCGTGGCGGCGAGCACCGCGCCCCAGACCTCCTTCGTTCCGCGCACGGTCGCCACCAATGGCGACTCGCCCAGCGAATGGCGGCGGAAAATGTTCTCCAGCACCACGATCGCGTTGTCGATGAACATGCCCACGGCAAAAGCAAAACCCGCCAGGCTGATCACGTTCAGCGAGCGGCCCATCATCTCCAGGAATACGAACGTGCCGATGATGCTGACCGGAATCACGAGGCCAACGACCAGCGCGCCGCGAGCAAACCAGAAGCCGGCTCCCACGATCAGCGCCGCGGATATGACGAAATACCACGGCGAAAACCAAGAGGCCATGACCGCCGTGATCATGATCCAGGGAATAACCAGCAGAGTGCGCACTTCCAGGTGCAGGAACAGCATCAGCACGGCCATCGTCAGCGCGCCGCCGACGAAAATGTTGTCCTTCACCAGGTCGACGGCGGAATAGATGTACTCGGTTTCGTCGTAGGCTTGCGTAAGCTGCAGGCCGCGCGGGTGGAGCAAATCTCGGTTCAGCTCATGCATCGTCTCCTGCAGTCCGGCCATCACGTCCAGCACATTGGCGTCGACCTCGCGAGTCGCGTTGATGGCAATAGTTGACTCGCCGTATCGGCGCACAAAGCCGTCCGGCTTTTTGTAGCCCAACCGCACCTCGGCCACGTCGCGCACAAACACTGGTGCGCCGTCGCGGATCGCCAAAAGTTGATTCTCAACCTGCTCCGGCGAGCGGAATTGACCCATCGCGCGGACGACCCAACGCCGCTTGCCTTCCCAAAAGTCGCCCGCCGAAATATCTTCATTCTGCCCGCGCAACACGTTCCGCACGTCGGTGAACGTCAGACGTCGCGCGGCCAGTTTTTCGGGATCCACGACGACTTGCAGCTCATCTTCCAGACCGCCAAAGGTCGTCGATTGCGACACGCCCGGCACGCGCTCGAAACGCGCTTCGATCTCGTCCTCGACGAAGCGGCGCATCTTCGTGACGTCCAGGTCGGCTGGCGGCAGCAGCTCCTTGACCTCCGGATGCTGCTTCGCCAACTGGCGCAAACGCAGAATGCGCACTCCCATGTTGTGAGCATTGCCAGCCCTGGCGAGCTCATTCGCAATGGCGGGATGCCGCTTGGCAAACGTGTCGATTTCTTCGGGCGTGGCATATTTCGGGCTGAAAATGAACCATGCGATGAACCGATTCGACGCATCCGATGTGCTGATCACCGGCTCGTCGGCGTCTTCGGGATATTCGGGCACCTGTTGCAGCCGGCTGCTCACCTTGAGCAGCGCCTCCTCCATGTCGGTACCGACTTGGAACTCCATCGTGATCAGTCCGCGGGAGTCCATGCTCGAGGACGAAAGCTTGGTGATGCCTTCGACACTCGTAAGCTGCTCCTCCTGCTCAATAATGATCTCCTGCTCGACTTCCTGCGGGCTCGCGCCGGGCCAAACCGTTTCTACGGTGATAATCGGGATCGTCACCTCGGGCGTCAGCTGCATCGGCATCCGCATGAGCGCAATCGCGCCGAACAGCGCGACCAGCAGGACGCCGACGGCCACTTTCACCGGGTTGCGAACGAAGACTTCGATGAGCGACATCGCGGCACCAGGTTAAGGAACTCTTTGCGCGTTTGATGCACTGCGATTGTCGGCGTCCGCCGCGGGAATTACGCGCTGTACGATCACATCCTGTCCCGGGCGCAAACGTTCGTTGCCTTGCACAACAACCATCTGGCCAGCCGCAATACCGCCGCGGACTTGAACCATGCTGCCTTCCGACACGCCAAGCTGCACGGGCACTGGCTGAACTTTGCCTTGTTTTGCGTTGGGGCCGGCCAGGTTGACGATAAATATTACCGGCTGCGCGCCGCCAAGGACCAGCGCATCCTTTTGCACGAGCGTGGCCAATTGCTTCTCGCCGGTGGGCAACATCACGCGGGCATACATGCCGGATTTCACCAGCGGTCCATCGTCAGTCAGCTGGTTCTTCACGCGCACTTTGACGGGAAACGTTCGAGCTTGCACGTCGGCTTGCGGCACGACGGCGGAGACCACGCCCGGCAGCGGTTCACGGCCTATTGACGGGATTTCCACGCTCACCTCCATTCCGGCGCGAACATGTGGCACGTACTGCTCCACAATCTGCGCGACGATTTCCACTTCATCAAGCGCAGCTACCTCGGCGACCGGGTCGCCCTGTTTTACCCATTGGCCGACTTCGGTGTGCTCCGCCGTTACATAGCCGGAGAACCGCGCGACGACCGTGTGCTTTTCCATTTGATCTTTGAGTTGGTTCACGGTCGCTTGCTGAACTGCCACCTGGGCGGCGGCTTGAGCAATTTGCTCCTTGCGCGGCCCGGCGACGGCCAGCTCGTAGGCGGCCTTCGCGTCGAGGTACGCCTGCTCAGCTTCGATGGCCAGCGCGACCATTTCATCGCGCTCTTCCTGGGTCATTGCCTGGCCCTGGCGGAACAAGTTCTCGGCCCGAGCGCGGCGCGCTTGCGCATATCGCACGCGCGCCTCGGCGGCCATCATGCGGGCTTTCATCTGCGCGATTTCTTCGGGCCGCGTGCCGTTCTCGAGCTCGGCCAGTTGGTGTTTGCGCAGATCAAGCTCGGCCTCGGCTGCCGCCACCTCGAGCTCGATCGTTTCGGTAAGCAATTGAGCCAGCACCTGGCCTTTCTCCACGCGGTCGCCCTCGTTCAGCGGGAACTCGATCACGCGGCCGTCCACGGCGCTGCCGACGATCGACTTCATAAGCGGCATCACGGTGCCGACGGAAGTTTGGCTGCCGACAACCTCGCGCTCCACGACCGGCGACACGGCCACGAGCGTCGGCGGAGGCCCTTGGCTCATCGCCGGCTGCTCGACGAACGTCGAGAGCGTAAGTAAGGCTAAGATTACAACGTAGCGGCGCGCCATAGGTTTAGCTGCGATCTGTTTGGTTTGTTCGAATAGCCGCTAAGCGTGGCTCTCGGCCGCGTCCTGACAATCAA
>DATFGJ010000140.1:0-5790 GCA_035249585.1 Lacipirellulaceae bacterium | reverse complement strand
GGCAAAAGCACGTCCACTCGCCGACGTACGAAGCCGTCACCAAGCCAGTCTACACCAGTTCCGTCGAGCGCTGGCGAAACTATGCGGCGCAACTCGCGCCAAGCATGCCGATACTGCAGCCGTTCATTGAGGAGTTTGGCTACGCGTAATCGGCGATACTCTTGAAAACGCCCTCCCGTGGGAGGCTGGAGAGGTTTTTCGCTGAAGGTTCCGACCATGCGAAACAATCAGCATAGAAACGGCCGATTACGCACCGACTCTCCGCGGCTGCCGCTGCCGCTTGCACGTCGATTCGCCCTCAAATAGATTCGAATCACGCGGCTCAAGCAGACGCGACATGCGCCAGGGCTTGTTGCTTGCGAACCATTCAAAACACTTGCCCAGCTCGTCCGATAAGTCGGGCGTGTTCAAGCCCGTTATTGAGGGGCAAAAGAACTCGGCCGGCGGCTCAAGGTTGACCGCGCAAATCGAGAGATCGCTACCTACTTGGATGTCCCGTTCGTAGCACGCGCGAATTGCGCCAATTGCCGCCGGACATGTTGTGGCGATGAAAGCAGTCGCCTCGGACCGCCGATCGTCGACAAGGCGCGACATCAACCGATATGCCACGATGGTGGGATCGGTGAACACGGGCGCCGGGTCATCATGTAACTCGCCTCGGCAATTGCGCCGCACAATCCAGCGCTCCCAGATGCCGATGCGACGATTGATTTCCGTGTTGCGGTTTTGCGTGTTAATGCAGTCAATGTGCCGGTGCCCCAGTTTCCAGAGGTTGTCCAAAACGCGCTCGATACACGCTTCGGAGAATAACCGGATGGAGGGCAGGCCTTCCGCCGTGAAATCGCCATCCAGGATGACGACTTTGTTTTGAGTGAAATGCCGCAGAAGCCTTGGCGGGATGACCGGGCCGGAGGGAATCACGAACGTACCCTTCGCTTGGGCGACGACGTCGACCAGCGATTGCTCATTCCAATGCACAAATTGCGCCGGGCGGAGTGAGACCCCGCGCCGCACGGCCGCTTCTGCCACCAGCACCCGCAACTGCGTTAAGTACGTCGAGGGATAGGCGGGATAGAGCAAAAAAACTTCGGCCGGGTTGACCCGCTTCGTGTAGTCGGGATGCACTTCAAGCGACCCCGATGGCTGCCGGATCAGCACCTTCTCTTCAAGGAGCTCCTGCACGGCCCGCCTGGCCGTCATGTAGCTGACGCCCGTTTCCTCGGCCAGCCGCCTTTCCCCCGGAATACTATCAACGAAGTAATCCCCCTCGCGGATCCGTTGCTTGATCACGGACATCACTTCGTTGTATTTGCTGGGAGCGGGCATTGGCTTTGGCGAAAGGTCTGTACAATCGAGTTCGTCCTGGCCGCTCACGGCCAGATTTTAGAAAAGTTCAAGAAGTTGCTTGACATAACGCCATTCCTTAGCATAGCATACCTGCTATAGATTGAAAAGCACTGCTTTTTGTTTGTGATTTTTCGATTCCTGGTCGACCGTTCGACCCAACACGCGGGAGAGACTCATGAGTTGCAAACTGTGCCTGGAACGAGTTGCACGGATCGCGATTGGCTTGGCAATCGTCGGCGGACTCGCAGCTGCCGCTGGCGCGCAGACGATCCTTCTCGATCTTGGAAACAGCTCAAGTTTCCGCGGAGTGAACGTGACGAATCCAGACGTCAACGGAAACCACTGGAACAGTGTGTGGGCCGGTGCGTTTTATCCGAACATTGTCGATATCGACGGCAATGCGACGGCGATCGATTTCGGCTTCAGCTCCGATGGCGGAAACGACAGCTTCAATGGTCCGGCAGGCGTCACTTCGAATCCCCCGACCGCGGCGGAAATCGCAGCCACGGACATCGACGCCGCGGCGCTCGGCAACTTGGGCGTCAAAGAAGCTGTCATGGACTTCTACGTCAATTCGCGTTTCCAGATCCAGCAGCTCGATCCCACGAAGCGATACAACATCACTTTTTTCGGTTCGCACAAGTTCAATAACGACAACACCACGCGATACACGATCTACACCGACGACACGTTCTCAACGCCGGTGGCGTCGGCCGATTTGCTCGTCGGAGTGGACAACGCTCACAACCGGGACCAGACTGTCACGATCAGCAATCTTGTGCCGCAGGCGAGCAACATCCTGTATGTGGGATTTGCGGGGGCAAACGGCGGCAACGGCTACCTAAACGCTCTGCAAATCACTCCAATCCCAGAGCCTGGCACGATGCTACTGCTGGCTTGCGGAACGGCCCTGATTTTCGCTGTCCGGCGACGCTGAGCGTACCTGCTGCAGAGTGCAACCGTTATGCAAGGACGATTCCAATGAGCGCGGATACTTGGGTTAAGCAAACGGCCGCCTTGGCAATCGCAATGGCATTTTTGCTGAGCGTGCCTTTGTCCACTAGCGCGCAAACGGTTCTAATTGACTTTGGAAATGATACGACCTACCGCAGTCTCAGCGTCATCAACCCGGATAGTAACGGCAATTACTGGAATAGCATTCAGCCGGGCGTCTTGACCAACGACCTGATCGACATCGAGAACAACGGCACGTCGATCGACATCGGTTGGAATACGCCCGTTGGATTCGACAGTTTCAACGGGCCAGCGGGTCCGACCGGTCCGGACGACGACAAGCAGGCCTTAAGAGACAACGACTTGCCTCTTACGGATATTGACGCACTCGCGCTTGGCAACTTGGGCGGTGCTTTGGAGGGCCCATTCGACTTTATCGCCAGCTCAGGTG
This sequence comes from Lacipirellulaceae bacterium, assembly GCA_035249585.1. Taxonomy (GTDB): domain Bacteria; phylum Planctomycetota; class Planctomycetia; order Pirellulales; family Lacipirellulaceae; genus JABDGM01. Next base: position 3,038 of record DATFGJ010000140.1, on the reverse strand, counting down.
GAGCCGATAATCGAGTTCGATACCAAATCCAGCAATTGGATCCATCGAAAAAATATACGCTGACGTTCTTCGGCTCGCATAAATTCAGCACGGACTCGACTACGGTGTACTCCGTTTACAGCGATGACACTTATGCCACGGTTGTCGGCACCGCGAGCCTCGACGTCCAGGACTCGGTTCAACCCTGGATGCACAATCGCGACAGCGTGGCCACGATCAGCGACCTTTCGCCGCAGACAGATAACGTTCTGTACGTGCAATTCGTCGGCTCTACCGGCAACCTCGGATATCTCAACGACATGCAGATTGAGGCGACAGATTCTCCTGCGTTACCCGGCGATTACAACGCCGACGGCAAAGTAGACGCGGCCGATTATGTCGTGTGGCGCAAGAATCCAAACGTCCATGACGGAGATGCCGGATACAACACGTGGCGGACGAATTTTGATCGCCCAACCAGCAGCGGCAGCTCGCATGGAGCTGGAGCAGCGGCCGCGATTCCCGAGCCCGCGTCGGTGATCCTCGCGGCTTTCGCGATGAGCGTGTCCGCGCTGCGTCGACGGCGAGATTAAACTCCGCCTGTGATTGTCATCAACGGGTATAATGAATCGTCGACCTGATGTTGCGCGGATGGCGCCGCGTTATTCAATCTTCAGTCGGCAATCGGAACTAACTTGCCGTTCAATGGGCGATCGATCCGCCGCCTTGGCGCCTTCGCATGACAATGCTTCGCGCAAACTTCGTCGGCATTCTTATTGTCGGCCTCTGCGCGATGAATGGTTTCGCGCAGCCGTCTGACGTGATGAAGACCAACCCGATGAAGGTCTACATGCACTACATGCCGTGGTTCGAAACTCCGGCCACTCTCGGCGGCAGCAGCTGGGGCTACCACTGGCGATTCAATAATCGAAACCCGAATATCGTCGACGCCACCGGCAAGCGCCAGATCGCTTCGCACTATTACCCGCTCATTGGTCCCTATGCATCGCGCGATCCCGACGTCATCGAATATCATCTCTTGCTCATGAAGCTCTCGGGCGTCGACGGCCTCTTGATCGATTGGTATGGCGTGCAGGGAACGAACAGCGACATCGAACACCTGCTCACAAGCTCGAACGCGATCATTGACAAGACTGACGATTTTGGCTTGAAATTCGGCGTCGTGCTGGAAGACCGCTTTTCGACTGTCAGCAGCGGCAACACGACTCCGGACATCGAAAAGGGCAAGGCCAACATGGCCTACCTTCGCGATCACTATTTCAACAACGCCAATTATATCCGCCAGAACTCCGAGGCCGATCCGCTTGTCGGAGTGTTTGGCCCGATCACGTTTCAAACGCCCGCGCAATGGACGCAAATACTGGCCGAGGCCGGCGAAGATGTCGACTTCAACACATTGTGGTATGAGATGAACGACGCCGGAGCGAACGCGGACGGAGAATACGCCTGGATCTACGAAGATGAGAACCTCGACAATCATTTAATGCAGCAATCGAACTTCTACCGGCTTCGCGCGCCGAACCTCGGCACGGCCGGTGGCGTCGCCTATCCCGGCTTCAACGACTACTACGCCGAAGGCGGAGTAGGAAACATCGTTCCGTTCGAAATCCCTCACAACAGCGGGCAAACTCTCGACGCCGTGCTTGGCCTGGCCGAGCAGTATTCGAACAACATCGACTTTCTGCAGCTGGCCACGTTCAACGACTTTGGCGAAGGCACAATGTTCGAGCCGACGATCGAAACCGGCTTCGACTACCTGAAACAGGTTCAGCAGTTTACCGGCGTGCCTTACGGCGAAGCCGAGCTGCAGCTCGTGTACCGCTTGTATCTTGCGCGGAAGAAATACGCCGGCAATGCGTTGATTCAGGAGAATCTCAATGCGGTCGCCAACCTCTTGGCCGCGCTCGATATTCCAAGTGCGATCGACTTGCTTAGCTCTACAGCCCTGGCCGGCGATTACGACGCTGACGGCGACGTCGATGCGGCCGACTACAGCGTGTGGCGCGCTGCGTTTGATTCTGCCACGGTCCTTTTTGGCAGTGGAGCGGACGGAAATTACAACGGCGTGGTCGACGTAGCCGATTATGTGGTATGGCGCAAAAGCCTTAGCGACGGTGTCGCAAGCGCTGCGGCAGACGTCGTTTCCGTGCCCGAACCGGCAGCTAGTGCAATCTATGTCCTTGTCGCTATAACGGCGTGGGCCGCACACACCAGCCCGAAGCGCAAGCGACAGAATGCCCGTCGCTCCGTAGCTCCGTCGCTCGCGATTCGGGCTAGTGTGTAGCAGCATCTCATAATATCCGGACAGGGCTGCACCCAATGCGAGTCGGCGCCATGGCAGATCCAAGTGCCACGCTCGCACACGCCGCGCGCCACTCTTCCCCGGCCTTAATGGCCCGCATGTCGGCAATGATGTTCTTGCAATATTGGCCGCAGGGCATTTGGGCCGTCACGTTCACGACCTACATCGTCGCCAACACGGGTACCGTGGGCGCGGGAATTTTCTCGGCTGGCTTCGTCGGCTATACCACGGCAGCGGGTGCCATTGGCAGCCTCATCTCGCCCGTGATTATTGGCTTTCTCAGCGACCGATACTTCGCGGCTGAGCGTTTGCTGGCTGCACTTCACGCCGGCTGCGCGTTGGCGGCATGGGGGATGTTTCGCAGCCAAACCGAGCTTGAGTTTCTACTGTGCATCGTCCTTTATTACCAGTGTTTCTGCCCGGCGGCGGCGCTCACCAATAAGATCGGCCTTCGCCACCTGGCGAATGTCGATGTGGAATATCCCTGGGTTCGTATTTTCGGCACGGTAGGTTGGATCGGAGCCGGACTCTTCTTGGGTTTCGTTTGGCCGCTTGTGACCGGCCAATTGATCGAGGCGACTCGAATTCCACTTTTCCTCGGCGCCTGCGGAAGCTCAATGATGGCGCTGTATTGTCTCACGCTGCCCCACACGCCGCCTGAGCGCCGCGCCAGCGTTGCGCGGCTGGGCATCGTTCGCGATAGCGGCGAATTGTTGAGAAACGGCCCCCTCGTCAC
>DATFGJ010000139.1:0-4025 GCA_035249585.1 Lacipirellulaceae bacterium | reverse complement strand
GCAATTAGAGGACAAGCTTGACGAACTTCCTTTGCGTATACCATGCCAGAATGTAAAGAAAACTCGGTACTGCGAACCAAACGGCAGCCAAGCCGGGAAGATTGCCATAGCTGGCCACGCAGATAACGAAGAACATCGCGGCGCCGAACAAAGCGATCAGTGCACCAGCGAGTTCTTTTCGCCATGCAACGGCATACCCCAGGAATACGAGGGTTAGTACGGCACCTTGCATCGCTTCTTGCGTCGTGACACGGTTGTCGCGCATAAGCTCTTGAACGAGCAGCAAGACCCAGCCCACGAACAGCACGATACTGCTGGCCCGGGCAAACCAACGAAATAGCTCCGAACTCGAAGCAGAATTTTTCGGAATGAAGCCGTACATATTCCTTTTCCTTTGCGAATGGGTCCTTAGACAAATGCTTACTCAACACCTGTAAGCAACGAGCGTGCCGCAAGGCGAACGTGGCTGGATCATCGAAATAAGCTAATTTACGTGGTCCGAGGGGTGGCTGATCCTGCGGCGCTGTGCGGAGGAGCACACTATGTAGCCGAGCCGCACACTAGGACCAATGCAGGTGATGATCTGCTCGTTCCGGCTTATCCAACGGTGGTTGCTATCGGCATCGCCTTTGCAGAAGAATTGGAACGTCCGGTGGCCGGAACGGAATCTACTGATCGAGTGAAACGTGTCACTAGCGAGCAAAGTACAACAACACGACATCGTTGCGTTCTTAAGCTTGCCGTCGAGCTGGCCTGGCGCGGTTCAAGTAGTGGAAACACACATTTCCTGGGTATTTTTGACGGACCGCTATGCTTACAAACTGAAGAAGCCGGTGAAATTTGACTTTGTCGATTTCTCGACGCCGGAGCGACGCCATCAGGCATGCCTCGACGAATTGCAACTCAATCGCCGCTTGGCGCCCGACGTCTATTTAGATGTGATTCCTATAAATCAGGAATGTAACGGCAAACTGCATTTGGGCGGCGGCGGAAATGAGATTGATTCCGTCGTCCAAATGAAGCGCCTGCCGGCATCCAAGGCCTTGGACCGCGTTTTGAAGGAGCGCCGACTGAAGCCAAGCGATGCACAAACAATCGTTACGTTTCTAGCGAACTATTACTCCGCGCAGCCGGCTGAGACACTCAGTACCGATGGATACCGCCATCGGCTGGAATGCCACATTCGTTCCAATCGTGACGAGCTGCTCAAATCATTGTCCGACGATCAAGTGCGTGTTCGCCGCATCCATAGCGCCCAGTTACGATACCTCAATGTCGAAAAGGACCTTCTCGATAGCCGTGTAATTTCAGGGCGTATCGTGAATGGGCATGGCGATCTTCGGCCGGAGCACATTTATCTCGAGAATCCGCCGGTCGTGATCGACTGCATCGAGTTCTCCGAGGAGCTGCGTAAGGTTGACATCGCGGACGAGCTCAATTTCCTTGCGATGGAGTGCGATCGCTTGGGCAACGGCGATCTCGGTAAGCTGGTCTTGTCGACGTATGCAGACGTCAGTGGCGACCAAATCTCTGCACATCTTGGCTCGTTTTACCGATGTTATCGTGCATGCGTTCGGGCGAAGGTCGCAATTCTTCAAGCCCAACAGCAAACTGACGATCAACGGCGAGTTTTTAATCGCCTCACGCACCAATACATCAATTGGGCTGATCATTATGCTGACCAATTGGGGCGCCCCTGTCTGCTTGTGGTTTTCGGCCTGATGGGAAGCGGAAAGTCGACGCTGGCCAGGAAGCTTGCCGAAGCGTTTGACATTGATATCGTGTCCACGGACCACATTCGTCGATCGATGATGGGACCGAGCCCTTCACCAGCGAAATATGGCGATGGCCTGTACCGCGCGGATTCACGTCGCCAAGTTTACGAAGAGCTTTTCTGCCAAGCTGGCGCCATCTTGGACAAAGGCCAATCGCTGATTCTGGATGGAACATTTTTATCCCGCGAGCTGCGATCCCGTGCGAGGGATTTGAGCAGACGGCACGGCGCGGAAGTCCTATGCATCTTATGTGAATGCTCTAAGGAAACTTCATTGGCTCGCATCCAACTGCGGGCCGAAGTAGGTCGAAGCGAGTCTGAAGCACGCGCCGATTTATACGAAGTCCAAGTCCGGGATTTTCAACCGCCAAGCGACGAAACATCAACAGTTCGGATCGATACGACAGCTCACTCAGTTCAACAACTGCAGGACGTTTGTGAGGAACTCCGTAAGGTTAGAGGACAAGGCATATGAGCGCGTCCACAATCTCTCCCGCGAAACTTGCCGAGCTTTGTCAAGAGCGCGACAATGTCGAGCTGATCGACGTTCGAACGCCCGCGGAGTTCCGCGAGTGCCATCTCGAAATCGCACGAAGTGTGCCGTTGGATCGACTTGACCCAGCCAACTTGATGCGGAGTCGAAATGGTGGTGTCACGGCGCTGTATGTCGTTTGCCAATCGGGCGGCCGTGGACGTCAAGCGTGCGAAAAGTTCCGCAAGGCTGGCTTCACGAATGTGTTCAACGTCGAAGGCGGCATGGCGGCGTGCCTAGAGGCCGGTCTGACCGTTGTCCGCGGCAAGACGACAATCTCGCTGGAGCGGCAGGTTCGGATTGCGGCCGGCTCACTGGTGTTGCTGGGAATCGTGCTCGCATGGTTGGTTCATCCCGCGTTTGTTGCCCTCTCGGCGTTCGTTGGCGGAGGATTGGTCTTCGCGGGCGCCACCGACACTTGTGGGATGGGCATGATCCTCGCGCGCATGCCATGGAATCAGCGCGCTAACGAGGCAGCATCCTGCGGTATTCACGGCAGTCATTAGGCAAGCCAGATGGAGTAGGTACGATGAAATTGCTAATTGTCGGTGGCGTGGCCGGTGGGGCCTCGGCCGCCGCCCGGGCGCGGCGCCTGGCTGAAGACGCTCACATCATTTTATTCGAGCGTGGCCCGGACATATCGTTCGCCAATTGCGGGCTGCCCTACTATATCGGCGGCGCGATCGTCGACCGGAAAAAATTGCTTGTTACCACGCCTGAGAGGCTGCGAGCACGCTTCAATATCGATGTGCGAACACTTACTTCGGTCGACGCCATCGACCGGGCGAGAAAGACGCTTCGTGTTCGCGAACTTAACACGGGCCGAGAGTACGAGGAAGCTTACGATAAGTTGATCCTTGCTCCCGGAGCCACGCCGGTCCGGCCGCCGATTTCGGGCATCGACCTGCATGGAATCTTTACCTTGCGCACGATGCAGGACATGGATCGCATTAAGGATCGCGTCGACCGAGGCGCGCGGCAAGCCGTTGTTATTGGCGCAGGGTTCATCGGGTTAGAATTGGTCGAGAATTTCGTTCGTCGCGGTATCGCCACTACGATGATCGAGCTTCAGGACCAAGTTCTACCGCCGTTTGACAAAGAAATGACCACGCCGATTAATCAGACGCTTAAGTCCCACGGCGTGACGATCATGCTCGGGGACTCTGCCGAGAGTTTCGAGCAAACCGCCGACGGACTTCTTGTTCATCTGAAGTCGGGCCGTCGGGTGCCGTCACAGCTCGTCATCTTGGGCGTGGGCGTGCGACCTGAGAGCAAACTGGCCGCGGATGCGGGCCTGGAAGTCGGCCCGCGTGGCGGCATCCGCGTCAACGACTTCCTGCAGACGAGCGACCCGGACATCTATGCAGTGGGCGATGCGATCGAAACGAAGGATTTCATCTCGGGCGATCGGACGCAGGTGCCACTGGCTGGCCCCGCCAATCGTCAGGGCCGGATCGCTGCGGACAATTGTATTGGGCGCGAAGTGCGTTTTCGGGGAACTCAGGGAACGGCCATCGTTGGGATTTTCGGCTGCGCCGCCGCATTAACTGGAATGTCGGAAAAGACCCTGCGACGAAGCGGCCGCGAGTTTCGCACGATCTATGTCCATCCGCTCCATCACGCTGGCTACTATCCCGGCGCTGAACCGATGACGCTTAAGGTGCTATTCGACCTACCGACCGGCCGTTTGTTGGGGGCACAGGCAGTTGGGGGGCCGGG
>DATFGJ010000138.1:0-14321 GCA_035249585.1 Lacipirellulaceae bacterium | reverse complement strand
GGCCGTTGCCGGTAATGGTTTTTTTGATGAGCGTGGCGGGATAACTTTCGACCAAAATTCCGGCCTCAGCGGCGGCGAGCAGGATGACGCCGCGGGCGTGACCCATGAGAATGGCGGTCGTCCGCCGTTCGTAGTGAGAGTACAACTCTTCGATCGCCATGACCTCAGGCGAAAGTGTGGCGATGACATCGGCCACTCCGTCGTGAACCTCATGCACGCGTTCGGCCAGTGGCGCGCTGGCTTTGCCGCGCACGACGCCGGCTTCGACTAACTTCGGCTGGCCGCTGGCGAAATCCAGAACACCGTAGCCGGTCGTGTTAAGGCCGGGATCGATGCCGAGGATGCGCACTAGAATCCTCCAAAGCTTCCACCGCCAATTAATTCAAAGCGCTCGGGCTCATGAAGTCCGCGGGCGGTCACACGCATAGAGTAGCCATATTTTCCAGAGTAAAGGGTTAATTCGCAGACGCCGCAAATCCATTGCTTGAGGGTCTGTCTAGCCGGCGGCGCCTGTACACCACCAAACCCGTCTCGTGGTTTCATCAATTCGGCGACAAATTTGTGCTCAGGATTAATGAATAATTCGTCAGCAGCACGAAATTGTCCATTTTCCACTGCACTAACAAAGCGTTGTGCAATTAGTGCGGGCCGGCTCCTCCAATAGAGGAAAGCTGCGACGCACGTCATCAGGACGAGCAACGCGCGCGTTGAATAGCGAAACCGAGCTGGATTGAAAGGCAGGCTCAAGCTCTCGTCCATTCCGTGCCGCCGGCGCGGTCTTCGAGCGTGATTCCGGCGGCAGCGAGCCGGTTGCGAATCTCATCGCCCAGGGCGAAATCCTTTGCCGCTCTGGCGCCCGCGCGTAGTTGAATTAGGAGTTGCATAACGCCGCCAGTGGCGTCGGAGGCGCCACCGCTACGTGTCCATTCCGTGCCGCCGGCGCGGTCTTCGAGCGTGATGCCTAACGGCGCAAGGCCGTCGCGGATCTTGTCGGCGACGGCGAAGTTTTTGCTCTTGCGCGCGTTGGCTCGCAAATCAATGACCAGCGGCATAAGCTTTGAGAGCAACTCGTCAGTGGAGCCCGCCGTCGCAGCCAGGGGCTGAGCAAACAGGCCGAGGATATTCGCCAGCTCTTTGATAGTCGACATCAGATGCTCCAACGTGGCGACGGCGCCGGCGTCAGCCTTGGTTGAACCCTCGAGGTTCTTTTCCTCGCAGAAGCGGTTTGCAAGCGAGGCCAGCTCAAAGAGCTCGCCGATGGCGCCGCCCGTGTTGAAGTCATCATCCATGGCGGCGAGGAATTTTTCGCGGCAATCGGTGGCAGCTTGAAGTATCGGGTCGGATTCTGCCCGCAGCAGCGCCGGGGGCTGACGGCCCGAATCGCGCAAGTTGGGCGTCGCCAAGGCGTAGAAATCTTTGCCGGTGATGCGCGTGTAGCGTTTGAAGAGGCGGTAAAAGGTTTCCAGCCCGACGCCCGCTTCTTCAATGGCCGGCTCATTGAAGAGCACCGTGCTGCGATAGTGCGTTCGCAGGAGGAAGAAGCGGATTCGCTCGCCCCCTTGGCGTTGGATCAGCTCTGCCAGTCCGCCGGCCCCTTTGGAGCGGCTCATTTTTTCGCCGGCATCTCCGCCGCCGATTTTTCCAGTGGCGGCGCCCTTGCGCAACAGACCGTTGTGTGCCCAATAAAGAACCATCGGTTTGCCGTGGCAGCATTCGCTTTGGGCGATTTCGTTCTCGTGGTGCGGAAACACGAGGTCCAGTCCGCCGCCGTGAATGTCGAACGTCTCGCCGAGGATTTTCTTGCTCATGGCTGAGCACTCGATGTGCCATCCGGGCCGGCCAGGACCCCAAGGGCTTTCCCACGACGGCTCGCCGGGCTTGGCCGACTTCCACAGAGCGAAGTCGGCCGCGTGGCGCTTTCGAGCGGCGGTGTCGCCACCTTCGCCCTGCATCGAATCGATCGAGCGATTGGAGAGCTTGCCGTAGTCGGCGTCTTTGCCGACGTCGAAATACACGTCGCCATCCGATTGATAGGCGCAACCACGATCAACGAGGCACTTGATGAACTGAATGATCTCGGGCATGCACTCGGTGGCCCGCGGGAATGAGTCGATCTGGTCGACGCCTAGGGCGGCCAGGTTGTGGTGATAGTCGGCAATATTCTCCTCAGCCACTTCGAGCATCGAGATGCCGCGTTCGTTTGCCTTTTTGATGAGCTTGTCGTCTACGTCGGTGATGTTGACGACCCAGGTGACGTCGTAGCCGTTGTAGACGAGGTAGCGCTTGATGCTGTCGAAAATCACCGGGCCAACCATGTGGCCGATGTGGGCCTTGTCGTACACCGTAGGGCCGCAGAGATAGATGCCGACTTTGTCAGGCCGCACGGTTACAAACGGCTCCTTGCGCTTGGAGAGCGTGTTGTAAACGCGGAGCGTGGGATGTGCTGAGGACTTATCCGTCGTTGCCGGTTTGGAGTGAGTCGTGGTGCTCATGCGGTCGATTCAGATCGCGGACTGGGATGCTGTGATTCGGCCTCTTTCAAATGGTTATTTCCGCCAACAGGGCAATGCAGCATGCTTCGATCAATTCTCCCTGCCCCACTGGCCCGACGCCTTCGCCCGTTTTGGCCTTAATCCCAATTTGATGCGGGCCCGTGCCAAGGAGGCCAGCGATTCGGTGGCGGATGGCCTCGTAGTAATCCGCCAATTTAGGGCGTTCGGCCCGCACGACGCAATCGAGATTGACGATTCGGTAATTGCGGTCTTGCACCTCTTTTGCGGCTGCGGTGAGCATTTCAGCCGAGTCACGGTTGCGGTTCACCGGGTCGCTGTTGGGAAAAAGTGTGCCAATGTCCGGCAGGGCGGCGGCGCCCAGCAGCGCGTCGGTCACGGCGTGCAGCAGCACGTCGGCGTCGCTGTGCCCAACGAGGTGGCAATCGTGAGGAACTTCGATGCCTCCCAGCCGCAGCGGTCCGCCAGGCGCAGTGCGGTGCGAGTCTTCGCCGATTCCGATTCGGAAGTTTTGGGTCGTGGTGCCGTCTCCAAGCATTGAGCCGCGTGCTGATCGGCCCGATCCGCCGTTTGCGCTAATTTGGGCGGATTATATCCCGATAAAATGGCTGGGACAACGCGAGCGGCCGCCGGTGCATGCGTGAATGAGCCGTTCAAAGCAAGCCAGGTTCGGCCGCGACAAGTTCGATCGTAGCAACCGGCGGGCAAGTGGCCAAAGGCGACAGTCGCACTTCGAGCTGCGCGCCATTGTGGAGAACCTGCGCCACTTTGACGCTGGCAGATGCATCGCCGGTGGCATGCACTGTGACTTGCGGGAGAAACTCGAACGGCGGGCAAAAGCCAACCCAAAACGTCTCGGTTCGCTTGCCCGGTGGAAATTCCGCGGCCAATGTGCCCCGCACTATGTCGCGCCCCTCGGAAGTGCGGTATCGCCGCAGCTCCTGAATCAACCGTTGACCGCGCCGCTTGCGTGCGGCTGCTGGAATGCGGTGTCTGATCTTTGCCAGCCAGCGCGGTCCTAAGACCAGCGTCGCATAGGCTGCCAACCAGACGAACCAATGGCCGACCCCCGGACCAGGGTACGAAAGCCCGATCGCAAATAGAAGGATGGCGATGGACGGCAGCCAGAAGCTAAACCAGGAAGCTCGCAAGCTGCCTGTGCCAAATCGCATGAGGCAGCCCCAAGCAGCGAGAATGGCCGCCGTTGGAATGAGCAGCGCGAGCGGCAGCGGCGAGGTAACATCGCCCGTTGCGCGGCGCGCCATAAGGAACATTCCGAGTATAAGCACGACGAATGTCGAGACGATGCTGAAGGATCGCCAGGCACCGGGACGCGCCGCCCGCCAAATACCATCCATGGTGGCCAAGGCAAGATCCTGATTTGGTTATCGTGCGGCCGTTGCCGTGGTTTCGGACGCCGCGGACAGCTCGCGCGCTTTGTCGGTACGTTCCCAGGTGAATTCCGGCTCGTTGCGACCGAAGTGTCCGCCGGCGGCCGTCTTCCGGTAAATCGGTCGCCGCAGGTCTAGGTGCTTAATAATCCCGGAAGGAGTCAGCGGGAAGATTTCGCGCACCAGCTCGCAAATGCGAGCATCCTCGATGCGGCCGGTGCCATCGGTATCGACATTTATGCTCACCGGATCGGAAACTCCGATAGCATAGGCGAGCTGTATTTCGCAGCGATCCGCCAGGCCGGACGCGACGATGTTCTTGGCGACGTAGCGGGCCATGTACGCGGCGCTGCGGTCGACTTTGGTCGGGTCCTTGCCGCTGAAGGCGCCGCCGCCGTGACGGCCCCAGCCGCCGTAGGTGTCGACGATGATCTTTCGGCCGGTAAGACCGCAGTCGCCGTGGGGACCGCCAATCACGAAGCGTCCCGTCGGATTGATATGGTACTTGATGTCGCCCTGCACGAGGTCGGCGGCTTCCTTTTGAAGAAGAGGCTCGATGACCTCTTTAGTGATGTAGCGGCGGATTTCCTCGTTCTTCACAATCGGCGAATGCTGGGTGGAAACCACGACCGTGTCCACGCGCACGGGCGTCGCGCCGTCGAACTCGATAGTAACCTGGCTCTTGCTATCAGGCCGGAGCCAATCGACTTCGCCGTCGAATCGCGCCTTCGTCAAGCGGTTGAGGATTTTGTGCGCCAGTGAAATCGGCAGCGGCATCAACTCCTCGGTGTCGTTGCAGGCATAGCCGAACATGAGTCCCTGGTCGCCCGCGCCTACGTCCTTGCCCTTGGCCGTATCGTCGTTCACGCCCATGGCGATGTCGGGGCTTTGTTCGTCGATCGCCACCATCACGGCGCAATGGTCGGCGCTTATGCCCATGAGCGAATCGGTGTAGCCGACGCCGCGAATCACCTCGCGCACGACGCGCTGCATGTCAACGTAGGCCTTGGTGGTGATCTCGCCGGCTATCACCACCAAGCCCGTGGTGACCATTGTCTCGCAAGCCACTCGGCTCATTGGGTCTTTGGCGATTAGCGCATCCAGCACGCCGTCGGAAATTTGATCGGCCAACTTGTCGGGATGGCCCATGCTGACTGATTCGCTAGTGAAAAGATGCGTGCCGGATGCCACTTGAGGATACTCCTAGAAATCGCCTAGTACTGATTCACAAACCGTCATTATAAATGGATCGTAGAAAGTCGGGCAACGGCTGCGGACGTCTGCATTTGGCGTATCGTGCGTCCAGCTGAATGATTGAGCGTTATTGGCCTTAAAATCGGCATTTGCGACGGGGTGAGTCACGCTCGCCGTACCAAAACACGTCCCTGTATAACTTAAGCGTGAGCATTTTCGCATGGCACGCTGGCCGCGACATGTCTGGACCTCGATCTTCACCTATGCGACGGTGTTTGTCGCGTTTCCGCTCTTGTGCCTGCTGGCTTATGCTTGGGTGAGAGGCTGGATCTTCTAGCGTAGAGCTTGGAGCACTGAGCGCGGAGTGGGAGTTGAGAGTCGGGGGGCTGGAAGTCGATGATCCAAACGTACTCGGCACTTGTGACTCCGTGTGTCGTACACGGAGGCTCGTAAGCCGCACTATCAAGTCTCTGCTCGTCGCTCCCCGCTTCCTGCGCCTCGTTAATATGACTTCATCGCCGAAATCCACACCGAATCGCGCCGAGCTGGCTGCTCAGCTGAAGCCATTCGGCCAAGAACACTTAGTACGGTTTTGGGATGAGCTGGACGCGGCCGGCCGATTGCAACTGGCACGCCAGATCGAGGCGATCGACTTCGAGCAATGTGCGAAGTTATTTCGAGGCGCCGCTCAATCAAAAGATTGGGCAGCGCTGTCGCGACGTGCCGAACCGCCGCCGGCCATGCGGTTAACCGATCGAAAGCGAGGCGGGCGATTTAATTCCAGCGATGCCCGCAAATGCGGCACTGAAGCACTCGGGAGCGGCAAGATCGGTGTCCTGTTAGTGGCGGGTGGGCAGGGCAGCCGGCTTGGGTTCGACCAGCCGAAGGGGCTTTACGCCATTGGACCGGTATCGGGTGCATCGCTCTTGCAGATTCATTTCGAAAAAGCGCTCGCGTTGGCGCGTCGCCACTCGGTGCGCGTGCCAGTTTACATGATGACGAGCCCGGTTACTCACGAAGAGCAAACCGCGTTTCTTGAACGGCATAATCGGTTTGGTTTGCCTGCGGACGACTTGATTATTTTTTGCCAGGGCACGATGCCGGCCCTCGACGCGAAGACCGGCCAGTTGCTTCTGGCCGAGAAGGATGCCGTGTTCCTTAGCCCCGACGGACACGGCGGCACCGTGGCGGCCTTGGCGCGCAGCGGTGCCATTGACGACATGCGGCAGCGAGGGATTGAGCATCTGTTTTATCTGCAGGTTGACAACCCGCTCACGCCCATCGGCGACGCGGAGTTCATCGGATACCACCTTCTGGCAGAGTCAGACCTGACGTCGATGGCGGTGGCCAAGCAAACGCCGCAGGACCGCGTGGGCAACTTCGCGATGATCGATGACCGGATGCATGTCATCGAATACAGCGATTTGCCGGACGATGTCGCCGAAAAGCGCGGGCCAGGCGGCGGGCTTGTATTTTGGGCCGGCAGCATCGCCGTGCACATGTTCCGCGTGGCTTTCCTGGAGCGAGCGCTTGCGCTTAAAGACGCGCTGCCGTTTCATGTGGCGCGCAAGAAAGTGCCGTACATCGATGAGGCGGGCCGGCAAATTGAGCCCGAGGAGCCCAGCGCATTGAAATTCGAGCGGTTTATTTTCGACCTGTTGCCACACGCGAAGAACCCGCTCGTGGTTGAGTATGCGGAGGCGGAAGTGTTTGCGCCGCTGAAAAACGCGCCCGGCGCCCAGCGCGACACGCCGGAGTACGTGCAGCGGTTCATGGTGGCGCAGCATAGGGGTTGGCTCGAAGCGGCCGGCACCCGCGTTGCCGAGAATGTGCTTGTGGAGATCAGCCCTCTGTGGGCTCTCGATGCGGAAGGCGTAGCGGTCCGACGTGATCGACCGAGAGTGATTGAGGACGAAACGTATTTGAATGGTAAATGAAAGGTATTAAAACGCGAATTGCTCGCGATCTCATGTGACGGTGAACAGCTCATGCAATACGAAGTCGAGCAAAAGCATCGCATCATCGATGTGGCCGCACTCGAGGCTCAATTAGCCGCTCGGGGGATCAGGCTGGAGCCGGCCATCATTCAATCCGATGAATATTTCGCGCATCCTGCGCGCGATTTTGCCAAGACCGACGAAGCGTTAAGGATACGAACCAGCGGCGGGAAAAGCTTTGTTACGTACAAAGGGCCGAAGCTGGATGCTACGACGAAAACCCGGCGCGAGCTTGAGCTGCCTCTTCATACGGGCGACGCCGATGGAACGCGGTTTGCCGAATTGCTGGCTGCCCTTGGGTTCAAACCTGTCGCCACAGTGCGAAAACAGAGAAGAGCGTTTAAAATCGACCATGATGGTTACGCTGCCCAAGGCGCACTGGATGATGTGGAGGGCGTTGGCACGTTCGTTGAATTGGAGTTGCCTGCCAGCGATGAGAGTCTTGAAGAGATCAAGCGCGTGATTGCCGAGCTGGGCGAAGAGCTGCGCCTGGGCCCTTCGGAGCGGCGCAGCTATCTCGAATTGCTGCTGGGAGGTTAATGCGCTTGGAGTTCAATTTACCGATTCAATTGCGGCGTACACCTTTCCATTTTGCGCTAACATGCCAAATCTCCTTGCTCGGCTCGTTCTTTAACTTCGCGCAAGTATTCAACTGTTTCGGACTCATAACATGGCTCGCTTGGATCGTCAGCTGGTATGACCATCTCAATGTCGACGGCCACAACGTATTTATCGGTTTGAATAAACCGAGTTGTTTTGACTCGTTCGCCGGTGATGCGCATAAGTTACTCCCGGTAATGGAAATGGACGGTTACGAGTTTTGCTACTCCGCTTTGACGCAAATGCGACCACACGGCTTTGAATTCCGTCCCATCGGGCAGTTGCTCCTGTACCTCAATACTTGGGTTGGGATTGGTTTTAGGCCGCTCTGAGATCAGGTTCGCCGATTGCAAGCCTGCAACCGCTTGCCATTCCAGATACCACGCTCCTCCAATCGTTCGGAGGCATGCTCGCCAACGACATACGACATATTTGTCTTGAGCGACTAGGGACCGAATGATCGCAAATAATTTTCCCATCGCGTGATCTATCAATGCAAAAGTTGCGCGAAGTGGCAATGCTATCGCTGCGGCGCTATTGAGCTTTCTGAAGTGTTTAGCTTTTGCAATACTTTTGCGCCGCGGCAAAAGTCTGCGTGATTGTACTGGATTAGGGCAAAATGAAGATATTCTTCTCCGTCGGTGAGCCCAGCGGCGATTTGCACGGCGCGAATCTAATCCGCGAACTTCGGCGTCGCCGGCCGGATTGTCAGGTTGTCGGGTACGGCGGGCCGCGAATGGCTGCAGCCGGATGCGCGCTTCATGCCGATCTCACGAAGCTCGCCGTGATGTGGTTTGCGCGCGTGCTGGTGAATATCCACAAGTTTTGGGATCTGGCCGGCCGGGCCGACCGATATTTCCGACATCACCGCCCGGATGCGGTCGTGCTTATCGATTACCCAGGTTTCAACTGGTGGATCGCCCGGCGGGCCAAAGCACATGGGATTCCGGTGTTTTACTACGGGGCGCCGCAGCTGTGGGCCTGGGCCGGGTGGCGGATTCGAAAAATGCGGCGGAATGTGGACCACGTGCTCTGCAAGCTGCCCTTCGAGGAGGCCTGGTATCGCGACCGCGGATGCCATGCGACTTACATCGGTCATCCCTATTTCGATCAGCTGCGTGCCGAGCGGCTCGATAACGCCTTCCTTGAGCAGCAGCGGGCCTCGGGCGGGCCGCTTGTGGCGGTTTTGCCCGGTTCGCGCACACAGGAAGTGCAGAACAACTTCGGCTGGTTATTGAAGGCGGCCCGCATCGTTCACGAGCGGCTCCCCGATGTCCGGTTTGCGGTGGCCGCCTTCAAGCCAAGCCAGGCCGAAATAATTCGCCGCCAAGTCGCCGGCACCAATCTGCCGATCGAAGTGCACGTTGGCCGCACCGCCGAGATTATCCACGCCTGCGACAGCGCCATGGCCGTGTCAGGCTCTGTTTCGCTGGAATTGCTGTATCACACGAAGCCGTCGGTAATTCTCTATCACGTTTCGCGAGTGGCTTTCCTTGTGCAGCGGTTTTTTCGCAAGGTGCGCTATATCACCCTCGTAAATCTCCTGACGACCGACGATTTGTTTCCCAAGCGAGTTGCCGTCTACGATCCGGACGATCCGGTCGATGCCGGCGTTCTCATGCCCGAGTATCTAACGTGCGAGGACAGGTCACAGCAAGTGGCTCAGCACATTGTGGAATGGCTGTCCGATCCGGCGAAGCGGGCGACATGCATCACGCAACTGGCAGGGCTGAAGGAGCGGGTCGGTTCTGGCGGCGCGTCCTGTCGGACGGCCGATTATCTGATTGCCGAGCTGGAAAAGCGCTCTCGGCCAGCGCTGCGCACTCACTTCCCCTTCGCCGCCGAGTTGGAAAGGGCGAGCCGCGGCGCGGCCTGATCTTGCGATTTCGGATTGCGAATCTCGGATTGCGGATTGGATAATGCCTGCATCAAAGCCGGGGTCGTGGACGACCCGACTCGCTTTGGCCGGTAGCCGAGGACGACCCGGCTTGCTGCAATCCGTTATTGCGACATCGATGTTTCTTGGCGAACCACCTTCGACGCAGGCCGATTTACATTTTCGGCTGTTCGGTTTCCCGATACGTGTGCACCCGTTTTTTTGGCTTGTTACGCTCGTGTTGGGCCTAGGTGGCGATGTGGCTGACCCTATCAATACGCTGATCTGGGTTGCCGTCGTGTTTGTATCCATCCTGGTGCACGAACTCGGGCACGCTTTTCTGCAGCGGTATTATGGTGGCGAACCGCGAATAACGCTCTACAGCTTCGGCGGCTTGGCCTCGTGCGACGATTGCGACCGATCGCCGCGGGCACAAATTCTGATTTCCCTGGCCGGGCCGTTGGCGGGATTTTTGCTCGCGGGACTCGTAATAGCGGTGTTAGCCGTGACCGGGCACCTCCGTGGATTTGAGGCAAGTTTGATTCCGGTAGATTGGGTGCCTTTCGACCTACGATACTTGCAGCAATACGAGAAGCTTTCGCCGCGCGACACGTTGATTTGGGATCTGCTGCAGGTAAACATTCTTTGGGGACTTATGAACTTGCTGCCGATTTATCCGCTCGACGGCGGGCGGATTGCCCGGGAGCTGTTTACGTTGAACAATGCGCGGAGTGGCATAATTCAATCGCTGCAGCTTTCGATCGGCGTGGCAGCACTCGTGGCTGTCTACGCGCTGGCCGCGAATCGCGACGTGTATTTGTGCATTTTGTTTGTCTTATTGGCCTACGGCAATTTTCAGACACTGCAGAATTATCGTGGATCGTGGCGGTAACGCATGACGGAGCTAAATCGCCAGCGCGGGCGGCGGATGGTTTGAGGTGAACGGGTCATCGAAGAAGAGTTCGCCGTCGCGGCGCGTCATTTTTTTGGGCGCGAGCAACCTCCGGCTGTCGTTTGGGACGGTTGTCGCCGCGGCGCGGCGCATCTGGGGCGAGCCGGTCGAAATCATGGCTGCGATCGGGCATGGTCGCTCGTATGGCCAGGATTCGACCGTCTTCGGACGAAAAATTTCTGGAATTTTTCCCTGCGCGCTTTGGCAGGATTTACAGAAGCGGCCCGCGCTGCCGACATCCGCGCTCGTGACCGACATTGGAAACGATTTGTTGTACGGCGTGCCGCCGGAACAAGTGCTCGAATGGGTGGCGCGATGCCTTGATCGCTTAACTCAAGTTGGCGCGACAACGCTCGTTACGGAGTTGCCGGTTGCGAGTATCGAGCGATTGAACGAGGCGCGGTTTCGGTTGTTTCGCCGGCTGTTTTTTCCGCAGAGCAAACTCACATACACGGACGCGCAAAACTTGATCGTGGAACTCAATCGCGAGCTGGCGGCGCTGTGCAGGGCGCAAAAAATACCGATAATTCCAGTGTCAAGCGATTGGTACGGCCTTGATCCGATCCACTTGAAGCGTGGCGTGCGTTCAAAAGCATGGCCGACGATGCTGGCCGCGTGGCGTGGCGCAGAGGCTGCGATTGAAGTCGCGCGTTCGCCGCTGTGGACGAGCGCCTATTTGGCAAGTTTGGCGCCGCACGAGCGATCGGTATTTGGTATTCGCCGGCGCAAGGCGCAGCCGAGCGGTCGTTTGTCCGATGGAACGACCATCTCACTTTATTGAAAGCGCGCCGACGTTCGCGCGCGAGCGATTCGCCGCGCGGAAGCACGCTGCGCGCCGGCGCGGAACGGGTGAGCGAGCGAAAAAAATTTACGCATCGGGAAAAATTTTTGGAAAAACGTGTTGCATTAAACCGACAAATTCGTACAACTACCAACAAGTGATAGCGGTGTTCGCGTGTTTCACTTGCAACCGATCGATGAATGGATTTGATTTGGTCGCCAGTTGAAACGCGAATCGACCGGAGCTACCTCGGAAGGTAGCTGGTTTTAATCGGGGTGAGTATCGGCTGTGAGTTTGAAACGGTGTGTCAGCCGACGAATCACCTGGACCTTTTTATGGAGGAGTGACTGTGGCCAAGAAGAGACGCGCCGCTAAGAAGAAGGGCGCCAAGAAGGGTGCGAAGAAGGGCCGGAGGAAAGGCTCGAAGGGCACAAAGAAGAAAGCCCGCCGCAAGGCCAAACGCAAGACCAAGAAGGCGTCCATGTAGTTGGCCGCTTCTGGTCTCGGCGCGCTGAAACCCGTCGGTTTACCAGCCGCCGCGTGAACTAACGAGAAAGAGCCGTTGACCCGCTCGTCGACGGCTCTAATTTTTTGCGCCGTCGATAACATAGCCGGACGAATTACATAGCCGGACCATTTTGGTCCGGCAGAATGGGTCGCGGCACAAATCCCGGCCAAGATGATCGGGCTATGTACTTCTTGGTTAAAGCACAGTCAGCGTAGGCAGCGGCGGCTCGGCTTTATGGGTGGCGCTGATTTGCCGCACGAGCCGGTAGCAAATATCGCGGAAAAACGCGGCTGATTCTTCATCATCGAAGTTCCCAGCCGTGTCGCCGGCGTCGCCGCGCTGCCGGATGCCGATGTTGATCGGCACCTCTCCCAGGAACGGCACATCCAGCTCCGCCGCGCGCCGACGCGCCCCGCCCGAGCCAAAGATGTCGTAACGCTTGCCGCAATCGGGGCAGATGAAGTAACTCATGTTTTCCACCATGCCCAACAGAGGAATATGGACTTTCCGGAACATGGCAATGGCCTTCACGGCGTCGAGCAGAGCCACATCCTGCGGCGTGCAGACGACGACAGCGCCGGTGAGCGGCAGCAGCTGCGAGAGCGTAAGGGCGATGTCGCCTGTGCCGGGCGGCATGTCGATGATGAGGAAATCGAGCGGCCCCCACTCGGTGTCGCGGAGGAATTGCGTGATCGCCCCATGCAACATGGGTCCGCGCCAGACGACCGCTTCGCCAGGCGGCACGAGGAAACCCATGCTCATCACGCGCAGGCCGTCCTTCTTCACCGGTTGCAGGCGATTGTTTTCCAGATACGGCCGCTCGTTGACGCCGAGCAAGTGCGGAATACTGGGACCATAAACGTCGGCATCCATCAGGCCGACGTTCGCGCCGGCGTTCTTGAGCCCATAGGCTAGCGAGGCGGCGATAGTGCTTTTGCCCACGCCGCCCTTGCCCGAGCCAACAGCCACCACGCTTTTGGCCGTTAGCCCAATCTCGCCGATTTTTTCGGGCGGGCGGTCATGCGCGGCGATGCGAACATGAACGTCGGCCCCGGGCGGCAATTCTCGGCGCAACATGGCTTCCGCCTCGGCGCGTGTTTCCTCCCACAGCAGACTGGACCAAGTGGTCAGCCCCAGCGTCACCTCAACGCGTTTGTCCTTTACGGCGACTTCGTGAACCTGTTCCATTTGGCCCACGCTGCGACCGGTTTCCGGATCGCGCAACTCATTGAGTGCGGCGACAACAGCTTCACGCGTTATGGTTCGTTCCGACATAAATCGTAGACTCTAGGGCAAGTGCATACCCGTCTTACGGGCTTGGTCGAAATTTAGCAGTGGCGGGTCAAGGAGCCGACCTACGTCACCATCCTAGCTTTGTGGCCGATGGTGGGCGATGCCTGCCCACTCGCGAATACGGAACCACGCTACTCCCGACCGATCTGCCACGGCAGCTGAGACCATGCCCAATCGGCGATCGATTGAGCTGGATTCGGCTGCGGATTTGCATCAGCGGCAATGGCCGCATGCCTTTCGGCCAGTGCGAAAACGTGCTTTAGACGTCGTGGCGAGTGCGCGAAATCAGCTGCACCGGCCTCAAGCAATGCAGCGACAACGTTCTGGGATGGACTGGACGGCCGTTTAATTTCGCGACTCGCCGCAAAGCCGAGTGCATCATCCAAAAGGGCGACAAATCGGATTCGCGGAAAGCGCCGCGAGTGGTCGGCCAACCAGGACAAACGTTTGCTCAAAGTTGTCAGATGCACTTCCAAAAGCGCCAAGCCAAGAGGCCAGGTTTCAAGCCGCTTGGCGAATTCTTCCAGCGATCGTGCTTCGTGTATTCGTGGTTCGCGGCTGTTAAGCCGTGCCTGTCGGGCGACGCCGGCGCGCAATGCGGCGGCCCAGCGTCCCGTGCGCTCGCAGACAAGCAAGTCGATTTCGCTCATGGCGGGTCGTCGGCAGGGTCTTGTTCTATGAATTCGGGTCGTTCCAACTCCGACTCGGACGGAGGCACGAGGCCCAGCTGCACCAGACGCCGATACAACCGGGGACGGGTCATGCCCAAAAGCTCGGCCGCTTCGGATTTGTTTCCACCGGCTTGGGCCATCGCGCGGCCAATTGCTTCCTTTTCAATCGCCGCCAGGAGTTCGTCGAGCACAATGCGCTCCGGCCGGCGGCGAATTCGTGCTGCTGCTTGCGACGCATGATGTATCACGACCGGTAGATTGGCCGCCGTGATTTCGTGCGAGGTCGACGCTCGATGGGCTGCGGCGACCACCTCACGCAATTCGTCGAGCTCGCCCGGCCAGCTATACAGTGCAAGTAGGTCGAGTGCGTCCGAGCGGATGGACTCTACCTGCTTGGCGCTGCCGACGTTGCATGACTCCAGGAAACTCTGCGCCAGAATGGGCAGATCTTCCAGACGGTCGACTAGTCGGGGAACGTGGATCGTGATTGTCGAAATGGCATCGACAAGCGCGGGATCGATTGTAGCAGGCACGGAGCATCCGGCAAC
>DATFGJ010000137.1:0-2896 GCA_035249585.1 Lacipirellulaceae bacterium | reverse complement strand
TCGCTTGCTATCGGCCACCTCTTCCTGTAGTGTACCTATGTTCACTACACGCGGAGCGCGCACATGGAATCAAGCCCGTCCATCCCGCAACCCGTTCAAGCTGTCTACGACGACGACCTGTCGATCGCCAAACACGCCACCGGCGCGGTCTGCCTCACGGACATCATGCCGCACGATGTTGCCTGGCTCTGGCCCGGACGCATCCCGCTCGGAAACGTGACGCTCCTGGTAAGCGACCCTGGCGTCGGCAAAAGCCTCGTCGCCCTCGACATCGCCGCCAGAGTTTCTACCGCCCGCTCCTGGCCCGACGTAGGTCCGCCGAGCCGAGGTGGACCTGATTTGGCCAACACCATCGACGCGCCCGGTGCGGCTCGCCTCGCGGCGCCTACCGGCTCCGTGCTGCTGATCAACATCGAAGACCACTTCCACAACACGATCCGTCCTCGGCTCGACGCCCTGGGCGCCGATTGCTCGCGGATCATGGCCTGGACGTACGTTTCCGGCGGCATGCTTGTTGAAGCGCCCCACCTCTTTGCTTTGACCCGCGACTTGAACCGGCTTTCCACGCTCATCTGCGCGATGCGGGATTGCCGGCTGGTGATCCTCGACCCTATCACCGCCTTTCTCGGCGACTCCAGCGATCAATGTAGCGCCGACGTGTGGAAGCTCCTCAGCGCGCTGGCCAGCCTCGCGCGCAAACACAATTTTGCCGTCCTGGCCGTCAGCCACCTCCGCAAGAAGGAAGGCGCGGCCATCCATCGCGCACTGGGCAGCCTGGCCTTCGTCGCTGCCGCCCGCGCCGTATGGACCGTCGCCAAAGACGGCGCCGACGCCAAAAAACGCCTGCTACTGCCGCTCAAAAATAACCTCGCCCCGGATACGAAGGGTCTCGCCTTCACCATCAAAACCCACGAACCAACGCAGGCCGCCGTCATCCGCTGGCTGCCCGGCGCCGTGGAAGCCACCGCCGACACAGCGCTCGCTTCTACACGCGATGGTGGCCGTCCCGACAATGAACGCAAATACGCCGTCCAGTGGCTGCGCACGCGTCTTTCCGATGGCCCTGCACCCGTACGCGACATTCGCGCCGACGCGGATGCTCACGGCATTGGCTTCGGGACGTTGCGCCGCGCATTTCGCGAGCTCGGTGCCGAAGCGACTAAGCACGGACCCGTCCCGCGCGGGCAATGGAAATGGTCGCTCCCCAACGAAGGTGCGCAAAACAGGGTGGGGGAGTTTTGCGCACCTTCGCAGATTCCCGATGAATTCGCCCCCATAATTGAATCAGCCGGCACGCGCTAGCGTCCGGTTGGTAGAATTAGTTTCGAAACCGGCGCGAGCGCCCCACGGCTTATCAAATATGCCGGCGGGTACGCTCTGGGTGGCTAACGTCTGCTTGATCCGACTTTTTGCAACCAGTGACACAAATTATGCCATTCCCCGTCGACCCAAAATATGTCGCGCGTACGGAAGATAAACTCGGCGTCCGTCTGCCGCTCGGTTACATTTCGAAGATGCTATCTAATAACGGCGGGTCTGTGGCGACGGGGGATGATTATTGGCAACTCTTTCCCATTTTCGATGACAGTGACAAAAAGCGAATGAAACGCACGTGCAACGATATCGCTCGCGAAACCGCGGCCGCTGCAAAGTGGCCGCAGTTTCCTCAGAATGCAGTTGCGATCGGCAGCAATGGTGGCGAGGACCTCCTTGTGCTGCTTCGAACGCAGGGAGAAAACCGCCTTGGCGATGCGGTATTCTGGTGGGATCATGAAACAGGCGAGTTACAGGGCGTCGCCGACGATTTTGCTGATTTGAATAAGGTCAATTAGAAACGAACAATTCTGCGCGATGCACTCAAATTCGATAAGACGGATTTACCTCGACAACGCCGCCACGAGCTGGCCCAAACCGGAGGCCGTTTACCGCGCGGTCGATCACTACTTGCGCGAAGTCGGCGGGCCAAACGGGCGCAGCGGGTATCGCGAAGCGCTTGACGCAAATCGCATTGTCGAACGCGCTCGCAAGGGCGTAGCTGAATTGATCGGCGCGCCCGACCTCAAGCGGATTGTATTCGGATTTAACGGCACCGACGTGTTGAACCTGGCCCTTCGCGGCATTTTGCGGCCGGGCGACCATGTCGTCACCACCGTGTGCGAGCATAACTCAGTGTTGCGCCCGCTGCGGGCGCTTCGCGAAACTGCGGATGTCACTGTCAGTTACGTGCCGTGCGACGGTCAGGGGTTTGTCTCGCCGGATGATGTACGAGCCGCCTTCAAGCCAAACACCCGATTGGTGGCCGTCGTGCACGCGTCGAACGTCACCGGCGCGATCCAGCCGATCGCTGAGATCGGTAAGGTTGTTCGCGAAAGTGGCGCCTATTTTCTGGTCGACGCGGCCCAATCGATGGGGCATGTGCCGATCGACGTCGGCCAGCTTGAAGTTGACCTGCTCGCCGCGCCGGGGCACAAGGGTTTGCTCGGCCCGCTTGGCACCGGCGTGCTTTACATCCGGCCCGGCGTGGAGCGCGAGCTGGAGCCGCTGCGCTGCGGCGGAACCGGCAGCCGAAGCGAGGAAGATCGCCAGCCCGACGAGCTGCCGGACAAATACGAGCCAGGCAACCACAACCTTCCGGGCCTGGCCGGCCTGGCCGCGGCGACTGACTTTCTTCGCAAAGAGACCATCAGTCAAATCCACGCCCACCATACGCGGCTCACCGCGCGGCTGCTTGAGGGACTCCGCGACGTGCCCGGCATAACGATTCACGGCCCGCAATCAACCAACAATCGCACCAGCGTCGTCAGCATCACGCTCGAAGGCTACGATCCGCAGGAGCTCGCGGCGATGCTCGACGCCTCGCAGCACATCCAATGCCGCGCCGGCCTGCACTGCGCCC
>DATFGJ010000136.1:0-6338 GCA_035249585.1 Lacipirellulaceae bacterium | reverse complement strand
TGTCGCGCGCGTGGTTGATGATTTCCGCGTAGAAGTCCAGGCCCTCGGCATACAGCCCTGCCGCCTCCAAGCGGTTTTCGTAGGTGTCATCAAGCCAGCCGACCGGGTGGTTGATCACATCCCA
Source organism: Lacipirellulaceae bacterium (assembly GCA_035249585.1). Lineage (GTDB taxonomy): Bacteria > Planctomycetota > Planctomycetia > Pirellulales > Lacipirellulaceae > JABDGM01. The sequence goes on along the minus strand of DATFGJ010000136.1, from coordinate 6,214 downwards.
CTCGAAGACGCGCGTGCCCACGGCGGGCAGCTTGTCGCTAATGTGATCGAGTATTCGCTGCGGCAAGGTGTTGATGTTCTGAGAATTGCCCCACGCGTCGTTGCCGCTCCAAGTCGCCCATGCGAGGTAATGGCCCCGCGTGGGGAGATTGTTCGCATCAAGCCAGTCGAGCGCCTGCTGAGTCTGACTCCAATTGAATCCGGGCCCCCAAAGGCCGATCCATGGCGGATATTTGAGGTCGTTTTCGAACACCACGTGATTAAAGTTCTCCAGCAGCTTCTCGCGAAATTGCGCGCCGCCCGCCGATGAGTTGTTGATCCAACTTGCCGGCACGGCGGTACCGAACCCGAACGTGTGCCGCTTCATTTCCACCTGCACATCGGCGCCGGGAACGAGCTGACCCAGGCTGTCCTCGACGGTGATTGTCAGATTTGCCTTGCGATGCTGTTCGATGCGCTGGTTGGCCGCAGTCAGCCACTGCTGCGCCGCGGCCGACTGCACGCCAACATAAACAAGCAGAATCCAGCTTGTGAGCACCATTGCGCGGCGGCGCGAGAACCGTCGCGAAATGTGTCGATGGGTTAGCCGCTGGAAATACATGGCTGCTTCTAAGGACGACGGCGCAAGGTTGAAAGAAGAAACCCGGTCCTTTGGCTCATCGGCTGGTCAGTTCGAGATTGATCGTATTGGAGCCCGCCGCAACGTCGTATTCCATGCCGGAGCTTTTGACGTCGATGTATTTGATTGGAATGCGCGATTTCGCCGGCCGCATATCGCGCTGGCCCGGCGCCAGGTCGGTCGGAATTTCATTTATCTGCACAGCGACCTGATATTTTCCCGGCCGTAAGCCCTCCTCGCGACTCGTCTTCAAAAAGTAGGATCCATCCGTCTGAATCGCTCCGGTCGCGGGGTTCTCGTCGCCCGCAACCGGGGCGAAGATAACGACGCCAGGTCCAATCGGCTCTCCGTCGAGCGTGACCTTGCCTGAAACTTCCGCGCCCAGTCCGCCGCCCCAGCAACCGGTCACAGAGCACAGCAAAGTGAAGATAACTGCTCGACCAAATCGCGTTGCAAATACGCAACCCGACGTGGCCAAAGATTGTTCCGCAGATTCCCTAAGCATTGCCTCTTCTACACGAATCAGTTAGCCGACGTATCAGACGAAGCATCAATTATCGGAGATGACTTCGCCTTGCTGTCGCGTGGACATCGCTCGGTAGGCCAAATGGTTGATGCTATCGTTGATGAACGATACGGAGCCGTCCGTCAAAGCGAAATGAGCGCCGCCCGGATGATAACTGCGGAAGCCGCGAATCCGCGGCCAGCAGGTTCGGATACCCGGGTTGGGGCCATTCGGACCTAAGCATTCGCCTGCCGTCCGCCAATCCCAGTTCAGTTGCACCGCGGTGATTGCCCAATCGCCGTCGCTCGACCAGGCGGCACTGTTGCCGTCTTCCGGTGACGCCTCGCCGATCAAGAAGGTTTTGCTCGTGCCGTCGGTGACTTCATGCAGCTTTACGCCCCCGCGAATATACGTTGCCCGCCAGAACATCCCCACGCAGTCGTCGCCGATGTAGCATTGGAACAGAGGTTGATACGTCCAGAACCCCGGCGGCTGCGGTGGCGGATCGAACTCAAAGTGCCCGTCGCCGGCGTTCCCCTTGTAACACGTCGTAGCCACCAGCACCGGCGCACCAATCGCCTCACCCGCGGAGAACGGATACTGATCCTCTCGCGCCCCGGCAAATTGCATTGTCGACGGACAATTGAGCACTGCCGGCTGCGATGCGATCGCCTGCCGAAACGTCGGATCGTTCCAGTTCATTCCCGTGCGCGTGAGCTGCCAGCGTCCGCCAAATCCATGCTGCGGCAGATTGAATCGGTCGTACAACGGCTGTTCTTCCAAATAGGGCAGAACACGGGCAATCCATCCGCCACCGTCGAGCCCTTCCGGAGGAACCCCAAAATTGTTTCGTGGCACGTATTGAAACGTGCGCGATGCAACGTTCACGTCCATAACCGAATTGCCGCTGTAATAATCTTCATCAATCGGAAAGTGCTTGTGCTGGTCGTGGTAGTTTAAGACGGCCAGCGCGAGGTTCCTGAGGTTGCTGGAGCAATTGGCGCGGCGCGCGGCCTCGCGCGCAGCCTGAATTGCCGGCAGGAGCAGCGCCACCAAGATGCCGATGATCGCAATTACGACCAACAGCTCGACAAGCGTGAATCCGCCGGCTCCGGTTTTCGCTTTTTGCTTCATGGCAGATTGCTCCTACCGCTAACGAGTTCAAGTTCGGCGGCTTAGCCCCAGGAGGCCGGCGGCCAGCAGCGCCATCAGCCACGTTGACGGCTCCGGCACCGTACCGCCGCCAGACGACACAAGAGAACCACTGCCGCCGGATGATGCACCGAAGTTGGACCGCCATTCATTGTATTCCTCGGTCGTGCCGTTGTTCTTACGCCACACGACATAGTCGGCCGCGTCCACCCGGCCGTCGCCATTGAAATCGCCGCCCAAATCCGGCGTCGGCAAAACGACGCGTATGTACTCGAGCTCCACGTCTACCAGGCCGCCGCCCTGCGCCGTCAATACGCCCATGTAATACAGGTTGAAATCGCTCAGCGACTCGTCGCCAGAATTCACGAGCTCGAACGCTTGCAGCCGCTGATCGAATTCCAGGAGCGGAATGGAGACGGTCGTGAACGTCGAGGTGTTGAAGTCGTTCAGATCAATGAAGTACTTGTACTCTTCGCCGCCTGTCCCAGGACCTGTGTCCGCACCGTCGATGTCGTTTAGAATCACATCGATTTGCGTGGCGTGTTCCGCATCCAGCGGGGCGGTCAATCGCCCGCGCACCTCCAGCGTCGCTTGCTCACCGTCAAACGTTTGCACGAGGTGGTCTTGCCAGGTGCCGAAGCCGCCCAGCGTGTCGTCATCGTCCGTGTTGATGATCAGGTTTGTGAACCCGTTCTGGTCGAATCGCTGCAACTGATCCGTTTCGCGAATCACGACGGACTGACCTTCGTGCGTGAACGCGTTGTCGACCGAGGTCTGGCCGTCGGGCGACGTCTGCGTGCTAAACGGCGTGCCGAATCGCCGACCAATGCCGCTTCGGGCGTCCAGGCGCGCCACCTCGCCCGCGGTGGGATTAATCGGCACGACGCTGATGCGCTTCACGTCCATGTGCAGCCGCGCACGGAAGTCGTCGTCGTACGCGCTTTGCAAATGGAACTGGACCACGCCGTTGGGCGTGAGATCCTCGAAGTCGTTGAAATCGGGCGATGTATCGCCTGGGATCGTGGCTTGCTGTTGAAAGGCGCCGCTGCCATTGGCGAACATGAACGACGGGCCGCTGAACCGCCACCATTCGCTGACGCCACCCATGCCGTCGGTGAGAGGCGCGGAGATCGTGACGAACCCATCCGCATCCTTCGGGTTGGCGTCATAGTATTCCTGGATCGTCAGGCCGCGCTCCTCCATCCCTGTGCCCGTCGTGCCGTTGCCGCTGATATCTCCGTAGCCAAAACCCCACTGCTGCTGCTCGGCATAGCGCTTGCCCGTGCCTGGCATGGGCGCGCCGGCGCGGTCTTCGATGCGAAAGCCGTCATAAGTGTCCATCAAAATGTTGAACACGCTTGCTTCGTTCGTCGGCAATGGCTTGTAAACGACTTCCAGCTTGTAATTGTCGGGATTGAAATTGATGCCGTACCCGCCCCGGTCGAAGATCGGGAAGTCGTTCGCGGTAACGTCCAGCCAATGGCCCGTCAGTTGATCGAAGGGCGACTCGTTGTTGACGGCGATGTTCCAACCGACGCCGCTGCCCCCCACACCTCCGGTGGCGCCGCCGCCGGTCGAGTTCAGCGAATCGACAATAAAGGATCCGTACTGTCCGAGCGAACCTGCTGTCACGGAGAGGCCATCGTACGTGAATGATCCGCGGCCGCCCCATCCGGACTGACCCACATTATTGAAGCGCGTCAGCGCATTGAGGCTCAACGGCACCGTGCTGTCCGCTTGTGCGGGCGTCTGGCAAATGAGCACCAGTAAGCCAATAAACCCGATCCCGCAGCTAAACAACTTGCGATCATGAATTGTCATCAGAAGTTGCCTCCAACCGACGATCAAACACATCATTTGACGTAACTCTGTGAAATTTGCTTAGCAGCGCCCAGACGCCAGGCCGGCTGTTCCGTGCCGCTGGCCATCCCGGCAGGCCGGCTTTGCTCCCGCAGTGAATCGTCATACGGCGATCAAATCGATAGGCACTGCGCCAACGGAAACCGTAGCGGAGGCTTCCAACCGCCGCCACAGAATCCGCTTACCGCAATCGTTCAAACCTGCCCTGTGCGGGCGCACGGCAAATTATTTCCGCCTGCGCCGGCCGAGGCCAATCATTCCTAAACAGCCCAGGCCTAACATGCTAAGCGTCGCGGGCTCCGGGATCACGCGAATCGCCACGAAATCGATCTCAACGTTTAACCGCCCCGTTGAGCCGAACACGCTTTGAATCTGCATTTGTTTCAGGCCTGGATCGTTCATCATGTTTCCGGCCACCAGACCAAACGCTCCTTGTGTAAATAGCGGCATCGAGGCTGGTTTGACTAAATCATGGAAATTGCCGTCTACGGGAACGCCAGTTAAGTCGAACTCGAAAACGTGCTCGTCGCCGCTGGTTTGCAGGACATTGTCCACATCGATGTAGGTGGTTCGAAGCGCCGTTGCCGCGTTATTGGGCAAAATCTTCAGCCGCACCACCCACTCGGCAGTGGCCGGGTTAAAATCATGCGGCACCAACGCGCCGCTCACGAACGGGCCGAAATCCACCCCCACGCCGCCAAAAACACCGTTGCTGCCGTTTGAATCCTGGATATCCAGAATCAGGCTGCTTGCCCCGTCGGTGAGCGCCCCCGCCGCGGAGAAATCGTCGAACGTGAACGCGCCAAACGTGTTTTCGGGATTCGAGGGGTACGTGTTTTCGTCGAACACGACCGGCAACTGGGCGCTGGCGAACTGCCCGTACAAAGTCGCGGCCACGAACGTCGCGGCCAAACACAACCACTTTCGTTTCATTAGTCACCTCCGCATACCTTGATGAAAAAACCAGATGCTTATCTCACGTCGATAAGGCGGCAGCAATACTTTCAACTCAGCTGTTCCCACAACTTCCAATTCGCTAGAAACTCGTTCGATTCTCCTCTCAATCACCCCGCTAATGCATCCACGGGCGCTGCCTTTTGTGCGACCGGGCCCGTCGAGCTGCGCACCACCAGCCTTGGTTTAACGGTAAGGACCGTCGGTTTCCTGGCGCCTGCAGTCGCATCTAATTCTTTAAGCACAAGCTGCGCCCCGTATTCGCCAATTTTCGCCGCATCGAAGCCCACGGTCGTCAGTGGCGGGGTCATGTAGCGAGTGGCAAATATCTCATTGAACCCGATCACACTTAGCTCGCGCGGGATCGACACGCCGAACTGCCACATGGCGTGCACGACGAGCGTTGCTTCCAGGTTGCTGTAGCAGATCACCGCCGTAGGCCGGTCGTGGCCTCGTACTAAAATGTCGACGGCGTCCTCCTCGGCCACGCGCAGGCATTCCTGCGGCGCGAGGCCCGCCTCGTCCATCGCTGCCCGATACCCGGCCCGCCGCTCCTCGACGCTGCAGTGCGGCTTCACCGATTGGTGTACGAATAGCAGAATTCGCTTGTGCCCCAGGCCGATGAGATGCTTGGTGGCGGCATGGGCGCCCGCGAAATCGTCGACCACGACCTGTGAAACCGTGGGGTCCGAATTGTCGCCCAAAAGCACCAGCGGCAACTGGCGTTCGCGCAGCGAGTCGCGAACTTCAGCGGGCAGCGTCTGAAACACCACGCCGCCGTCGATTTGCCCGCCAAGCACGATCTCCTCCCAGGAGCCGCTGGCGTCGACCGGGGCAAATACCAGGTGATACCCGGCCCGCTGCAGCGCGCGCACGAGGCTGTTGACCACCTCGGTGTTCATGCCTTCGAAGATCCACGCATCGTCGGTGTACAACAGGCCGATGCCGTGGGTTCGTCCGCGCGAGAACGCGCGGGCACGGAGGTTGGCGCGATAGCCCATCTCGCTGGCAATGCGGCGAATCCGCTGGGCCGTTTCCGCACTTCGGCGATGCGATTCCTTCACGTCACCGCGCAGAATGCGTGCGACCGTCGAGCTCGACACGCCTGCACGTTCGGCAATTTCA
>DATFGJ010000135.1:0-4324 GCA_035249585.1 Lacipirellulaceae bacterium | reverse complement strand
TTGGATGCAGGAAATGATGCAACTCTGAACGCGACAGTCACGGCCGGTCAAAATGTGGTAGGCACCGCGGATAACAATCTAACTACCATGCAGGCGGTCACGGCAACGGCTGGCTCCGCCTCGCTCGGCGCGGGAAACGATGCCAACCTGAACGGCACCATTCTGGCTGGACAGAACGTTACGGGCGCGGCTGGACAGAATTTGACCACGATGCAAACCGTCACCGCGACGGCTGGCTCGGTCATGTTGGATGCGGGCAGCAATGCAACGATCGGAGCCCCGGTGAACGCGCTTGGCGGAGGGGGTCAAATCGTGGCAGAAGCGGGCGGTAACCTGGGAGTCAACGGACAGCTTTCGGCCAACGATGACATTACCGGTATGGCCGGCGTTAACATAAGTACGAGCCAGGTCATTGATTCGACGACCGGAACGGTAACGCTGGATGCCGGCAATGTCGTGTCGCTCGGCGCCGATGTGAACGCCAAAGGCCCGGCCGGCGAAATTGTCTTAGCGACTGCTCAGAATGACCGCGCGGCGTTGCAATTAGGAGCCGGAGTCGAGCTCGATACGACCAATGGCAGCGACGGCGGACGGATTAGCGCGGCAACGTTTCAGCTTCTCGGCACGCGTTTCACGCTGCTTGATACTAGCGTGGACTTGACGTTCCCGCCCCTCACTCTGGGTGCCAACCTTGCCACCGTGAGAATAATCGCCACGGACGCTGCGGGAATTCGATTTCGTGTAGAAGTCGACTGGATGGAGTCCAATGCTGGTCCGGATGGCGAAAGATTTGACGTCATAGTCATTGATGGTAATTCCATAACGGATGTAACGCACCGGTACGTGGATAATCCTACCGGCGACGCGGCCGCTGATATTCCGATCCTTGTGCGTATCATCGCGCTGGGTCCGGATGACTCGATCCGAGCCTTCATCGGCGATGGGGCCGGCGGAACGGTGTCGGTGCTTGACCACTTTGACGCGACTAGTGAGCAAACCGGCATCAGTACAGAAATCTTAATCGATGTGCAAGACATACCGTCGGTCGTGATCACATTCCCGGCGCCGGAAGAGCTGCCAAGTACGCCGGAAGCCCCGCCGACAATTTTCGTCAGCTTTGAGTTCGAGTCGCAGCCAGTCGAGCGCGGCAACACGACCTTCATCGAGTCGTCGACGGGAGGGGTAGTGCGGGGCGAAAATCGTTATTACCAACTGCGAATCGTGTCGTTCGACGAGGACGGCAACCTGGTTGAAACGCCAAAAGGCGAAAGCATCAATCTCAACGATGACCGGCTTAAGGCCATTGCGCCGTTCGATCCCAGCAAATTGCCGGCGCTCTTCGGCCGGTTGCCAGCGGACCGCTACCGCATCTATCTTATTGAAGATGACACGGAGCGATTGATCCTCGACTTTATCATTCAGCAAGGCCAACCGATTGAGGTTCCCGAGACGTTCGAAGGCGACGTGGAAGGGCCGGCCGGCACGATCGAGGGCAACGGCGCCTTGCGCGAATTGCTCGAAGCGGACCAATTGGTTCAGCCAGGTACCGGCGATTTCGGGTGGGCGCTGCCCGGCCCCGCGACTCATTTGCAAGCGGCTGAATCGTTTGCCGAACGCTTTGGAAACGCATCGTTTATCTCTCACGGCGGCATGATGGTCGGCGCCGCGGCGCTCGCCGCGGCGAGCAGCGGCCGTTGGGAGAAATCGATGGACCGCGTGATGGAACAATTCGGGCGCCGGCGGCCGTTCACGCGCGGCCGCAAAGTTACTCGTCAATTGAATGGCGCGGGCGATCACGCGCCGCGAACCAGTCTTTCCCTTAAGGATTAAAGAAATGGAATCCAACTGCCCGTATTGCGGCGCTCCGGGAGCCATGCGCGAGGCGGTCGACGGTTGCTGCTACGTTTGCGGCATGGTGCTGCCCGAGGCTTCGTCCGCTGGCGCGACGATGGAAGCGGCCGAACCTTCAGCCGCAGCGCCGGAACCGGCCAAGACGACCGACGACTCGATGGAGTCAACGATTGCGCTTCAGCCGGCTTCGTCCACGGCAGTCGCCGAGGACGAAGGCACGGACGTGCCGGCGATCCAACTGGTGCAGCCGCGCAATTTGGCGCCCGAGTATGCGCGGCGCGTCACGGCGGCCTGGCAGCAAACCAAGTCGCCGTTCCAGAACCCGCGCGAAACGCTGAACTCCAGCTCGACCAAGTCGGGCGACCCTGACAATCTGCTCATCGCCACGCGCTCGCTGGGAAGCGTCGACGATAAGGGCCAGCGCGCCGACTACGAGCTCTCGGAAGTTATCGGTGAAGGCAACATGGGCACCGTGTGGTCGGCCCGGCAGTCGTCGCTCGACCGCGAAGTGGCGGTGAAGCTGCCCAAACGCGCTGCCGGCGGAACGCTGGGACGGGAGCAGTTCATCTCCGAAGTCGTCGTCACCGGGCAGCTCGATCACCCCAATATCGTTCCGATTTACGACATGGGTCGCGACGAGGCGGGGCAGTTGTTCTACGCGATGAAGCGCGTCGAAGGCCGGCCTTGGGACGCGTGCATGCACGAACCGGGCCGGACGCGGCAGGAGAACGTGGAGATTCTCATGAAGGTGTGCGACGCCATTCGCTTCGCGCACGATCGCGGCGTGATTCATCGCGACATCAAGCCGCAAAACATCATGGTCGGCAAGTATGGCGAAGTTTCGGTGATGGACTGGGGCATCGCCCTGCGTCTGCCTGGGCAAGGAAAGAGCGCAAGCGTTATCAAGCTCAGCCCAGCGGGAACGCCTGCCTACATGGCGCCCGAGATGGCAACGGCGAACGCGGCCGATATCGGCCCGCACACCGATGTGTATTTGCTTGGCGCGGTGCTTTACGAGATCATTACGCGCGAGCCGCCCCACCCGCCGCCGGCCGACAGCCATGATCGGCTCGTGCAGCAGAACGCATGCCTGTTGATGGCCGCGCGGAACGTGATCACGCCCGCCACGGAAACGGGCGAGCTGATCGACATCGCTTACAAGGCGATGGCCACGGACATCTCCAAGCGCTATTCAACTGTCGACGAGTTTCAGAACGCCATCCGCGAATATTTTTCGCATTCGGAGAGCATCGCGCTGGCCGACAGCGGTCACGCGCACCTGGCCAACGCGCTCGAGTCGCGCAACGGCGTGTACGAGGATTACGCGAAGGCGCGTTTTGCGTTCGGCGAGGCGCTGCAGCTCTGGCCGGAGAACACCCGCGCGCGCAACGGCTTGGACGAGGCCACCTTGGCCTATGCCGATCGCGCGCTCAAGGACGGCAATTACGGCTTAGGCATTTCGCTGCTCGATCCGGCGAACGACGAGCATGCCGACCTGCTCAAGCGACTGAAGGCGGCGAAGCGCCGCGCCGATCGAAACCGCTTCGTGGCGCTGGCGTCGGCCGCCGCCGCGGCTTGCTTCTTGATCGGCGGCATCGCCGTCAGCTCGTTCTTCGCCGTGCGCGAATCGCGAGCGAAGAACGTTGCAAAGAGGGCTCAATCTGAGGCCGAGCAGCAAAGAGATCTGAAGGAGCAGCAACGTGCTCGCGCGGAAGGTCTCAATACTCAGCTTCTTGCGGCAAATAAAACCCTTGAGTCTCAAAGAGAAGACCTGGCTAAGAAAAACAAAACAATCGAAGAGAACAACATCGATCTCGATGAGAAAAACAAACTTCTTGCCACGCAGATTGACGAAACCCGAAAGCAGAAGAATAAGGCCGAGCAGGCTTCGTATCATTCGGAGATCGGCCTGGCGGCGGAGCACGTGCAGCGCAATGCATTTACGGCCGCGCAAGCCATTCTCGCAAAGCAAGCCGAGAACGAGGTGCAGTCGCAGCTGCGCGGTTGGGAGTGGGGGCATCTTGCCTACCAGGCCCAGGAGCCGTCGATTGAGCGGTTTGCGCTGAACCGTCTGGCGCGCGTTGAGTCGGTCGCCTATTCCAGTGACAAACAATGGATCGCCGCGGGCACCGATAAGGGCGAGATCTCGGTATTTCGCACTACCCAGCGCGAGAAGACGCCGATCGTCTTGCAGCACGGCGCTCCAGTTTCCGGCATAGCCATTTCCGCCGATAACCGGCTGTTGACGAGCGTTGGCGGAAAACAGGTTCGCGTGTGGCGGTTGCCGGTCGGAGACTCGGAAGAACAGATCACTGAAGCCGGGACGCTGCTATATAAGGGCGTCGACGACAGCGCGTCGCTGTTAAGCGTCACTTTTTCGCCACAGTCGGATCGGATTCTCACCAGTTCCACCGACAATAGCGCGCAGGTTTGGTCGCTTGATCGACCGGACGAGCCGATCGTCACCATCAAG
>DATFGJ010000134.1:0-6411 GCA_035249585.1 Lacipirellulaceae bacterium | reverse complement strand
CGCTCATTGGGCGACTAGTCTTGTGACGCGCATTGCGTTGCCGCTGGCGCAGGTTGCACCATCCAAACCGCTCACAGCGTGCGAATGGCAATCGCGCAGCTCAGAGCGCCGGGTAAATACGGAAAAGATTCAGGACGGAGTTCCAGATGAGTGGGTCGGAGAATACTGACTCGCAATGCGGGCGAACAGGCCAGCACCGCGGCCGGAGTATTTGTCCTATTTCTTCGGCAGGAATAATCGGTACCAGGATCATTTCCGATACTACCGAGATAGCTTACGCACATTATCCAGATTAACCCTGCGCTGTTGATGGCCGAAGGACATCCAATCGGCAGCCGACCGTACTAGCACATGGCTATACTGAGAAATATGTCCGCTCATCTCCCGACGACCGGTGATCGCCGCGGCGACTCCGAGTCGCAGGCCTGGCAAGAGCTGGAAGAAGTTTTTGCCGGGCTCAGCCGCTTGGCCCGCTCTTCCGTTGCATCGCACGAGTTCTACCGCGCGCTGGTTGAAGGCAGCGTGCGCGCGCTGAGCGCGATCGGCGGGGCTGCCTGGTTGCGCGCAGAGAGCGGGGCACTTCAGCCGATTGTGCAAATTCACTGGCCGCATAGTGAACTGTTTTCTGATGAGTCCTCGCGGCGGGCACACGAAGCGATTCTTACGGATGCCGCGAGCCGAGCACACGTGGCTACCGTCGCGCCGCGTTCGACCGGCGTTGAAAAAGATGGATCGAATCCGACCGAACACACGCTTCTAATCGGCCCGGTTAACGTGCACTCGGCTAACGATGTGCCGGCCACTGTGGCAATCGTCGAACTAGTCGTTCGCAGCGGCGCGAGCCCGGCAACCTATCGCGGATACGAGCAATTCCTTTCGGGCGTCTGCGAGCTGGCCGCGGATTTTCACGCATTTGCCGAACTGCGGCGGCGCCGCGAGGAAGACGACTACCGCGAGCAGCTTGTGGAACTGAGCCGACTGGTGCATCGCGAAACTTCGCTGGCCGAAACCGTGTATGCCGTGGCAAATGAAGGTCGGCGCGTGATCGGCTGCGACCGGTTAAGCGTCATAGCCAAGCGCGGACGCCGCTGCCGGCTATTGGCCACCAGCGGCGTGAGCCGCGTCGAGCGGCGCAGCGGCGCAGCGCGGCGAATTGAACAACTCGCTGACTTGGTCCAGCGCACGGACGAAGCGGCGTTTTACGGCGACGGCCAGTGCGACGGCCTGCCACCGGTCGCCGAGGCGCTCGAGCAGCACGCTGAAGAATCGCATGCGCGCCAAGTGGCAGCCATTCCGTTGCGCCGGCCAGGCCGCCAAGTATCGGACGACAGCGAAAGCGACGCGGCAAAACAGAAAGCGCCGCGGCATCAGGCGCCCCTGTTTGTTCTCGTGGCGGAACAATTCGACGCGCGGGAAGAACTGCTCCATCGCGACCGGTTGGTCGAAGTCGGCGAAGTTTGCACAACCGCACTATACAACGCATACGAAGTGGAGCGGATGCCGCTCCGCTGGTTGCTGCGGCCACTGGGCGCAGTTCAGGAACAGGCCGTATCGCACTTGCCGCGCACCGCTTTCGTGGTGGCTGCATTTGGAGCGGCCATTGCAGCGCTCCTGCTGGTGCCGGCCGACTTTAACATCGAAGCCATGGGGACAGTCCAGCCGGTCGTGCGGCGCGATGTTTTCGCGCCGCGCAGCGGCCTGGTGGAAGAAGTGCTAATTGCGCATGGGACGGATGTGGCGGCCGGGCGACCGCTCGTGCGGCTCCACGATCCGCTGTTGGAGCTGGAGCTGAAGCGCGTCGACGGTGAGCTGGAAACGGCCCAGCGCCAGATCGATGCAGTGCGCGCCACGCGCACCAATCGCCAGGTGCGCGACGCCAGCCCCGCTGACGCTTATCGACTGAGTGCCGAGGAACGAGAGCTTCAGCAGCGACTAACGAATTTACGGCGCGAGCTCGAGCTGCTCAACCGCGAGCGCGAGCAACTTGTCGTCACCAGCCCGATTGCCGGCCGCGTATTGACTTGGGATCTTTCCAATCGCCTCGTTGCACGGCCTGTGGAGCGCGGTGAAGTGCTCGTGACCGTGGCGGACCTCGCCCGTGAATGGCAGCTCGAGTTGGAGGTGCCTGACGACCGCGTCGGGTATGTCCTGGCGGCTCAAGAGGAATTCGGCCCCGACCTGACGGTGCGTTTTCGATTGAGCTCCGACGATCGCGAGCAGCACACGGGCACGATCAGCGAAATGAGTCGCACGGCCGCCGTTCGCGATTGGGAAGGCGGCATCGCCTCGCCGGTCGTGGTCTTGAAAGTGGCGCTAGATGAAGACGAGCTCCGCGATGGCGCGTCAAGTGATTTGCGGCCGGGAGTCTCCGCGCGGGCCAAAATCGCCTGCGGGCGCAAGCCGCTCGGCTACGTCTGGCTGCACGATATTTGGGATGCCGCGATCGAGTGGTTGCGGTTTTGAGGGTTGAGAGTTGAGTGTCGAGCGTTGAGGGTCAAGAGCCAAATTTAGCAGCGTCGCTTGCGACGCGCGTAAACACAGTTAGAAATCAAAACCATGTTCGTTCTTTCACGAATCTGGGCTACCGCACTAATTGCGGCGATCGTTTCGCCAATGCCTGCCGCGCACGGTAGCGACAACTCCCAAGGCGAGCCGCTCGCGGTTGAATCCGTCATGCTGCGCTTGCTGGAGGAGGCCGAGGTGCCGGCACAGGAGGCGGGCGTTGTTACGTCGGTGGCTGTGCGCGAAGGTCAGCGGGTGAAACAAGGCGAATTACTGGCACAGATCGATGACCAGGTCGCGCGGCTGGCGGCCGAGGCGGTGCAAGCGCAATACGACATCGCGCGGGCCAAAGCGGCCAACGACGTCCGGCAGCGGTTTGCCAAAAAATCATTGGAGGTCTCCGAGGCCGAGCTGCGGCGCTCAATGGATTCGATCGAGCGATTTGCCAAGAGCATTTCGCAATCGCAGATCGACGTGGAACGCCTCACTGTGCAAAAGAACCAACTGGAAGCCGAACAGGCTGAGCACGAGCACCAGGTGGCGACCTTGGAGATGAAAGCCCAAGAGAACGAGTTGACGGCCGCCCGCGCGCAAGTGGCCCGGCGGCGAATCGAGGCCCCGTTCGACGGCGTAATAGTGCAAATCTACGTGCGGCGCGGCGAGTGGGTGGAACCTGGACAAAAAGCGCTGCGAATCGTGAACGTCGATCGCTTGAAGGCCGAAGGGTTTGTGCCCGCCGCTGGGGCGGTTACCGAATTGTCGGGTAAATCCGTCTCGCTGGAAGTAGATGGGCTTTCTGAACAAGACTCGCCGGAGGGAAAAATCGTGTTTGTCAGCCCAGAGGTTGATCCGATCACCGGCCAAGTGCGCGTTTGGGCGGAAATCGACAATCGCGAGGGAAAGCTTCGCCCCGGCCAGCCGGCGCGGATGGCGATCGAGGACAAGTAAGACATTCATACATAGCCGGACCATCTTGGCCTGGTGGTGCTCGGCCGGACCAAGATGGCCCGGCTATGTAGCATCTAGCATCCCGACCACTATGCGCAAACCCATTGCCTCGATCGATCGCCCTCTTACGCTGCGGCTGCGGCCGGATCTGGTCGCCGTGCCTGTGGAAATGTCGGGCATGACGACTTGGGTCGTGCAGGACCCGCTGACGCTCGAGCATTTTCAGTTTTCGGTCGAGGAGCATGCGCTGTTGGAATGGCTGCGCGAGAGCGTGAGCATCTCGGAGCTTGCGCGGCGATTTGCCCGGCGGTTTGCGCCGCAGACGATTTCGCTCGAGGCAATTTGGGATTATTTGAGCCGGCTGCACCGAGCCGGGCTGGTGGTGGGGCAATCGCCGGGTCAGGGGAGCGAGTTATTGGAGCGCATGCGCCGCGAGCAGCGATGGCGCTGGGCGATGGCCTGGACAAGTTTGCTGTCGATCCGATTTCGCGGCTTTGACCCGGACGCTTTTATAACGGCGCTACACGGCCGGCTTCGTTGGCTTTTCTCGCCGGCGACGAGAGCGTTGGCGCTCGTAATCATTGTTTTTGCCGCGTCGCTTGTCGTTGCACACTTCGATGAATTCCGCCAACGGCTGCCGGAGGCGTCCGCGCTGTTCGATCCGCGGAACTTGGTTTGGCTCCTGCTGTCGATCGCCGCAGTGAAGGTGCTTCATGAGTTCGGGCATGCGCTCACATGCAAGCACTTCGGCGGCGAAGTGCGCGAGCTTGGTTTGATGCTGCTCGTGTTCGCGCCGTGTTTATATTGCGACGTCAGCGACGCATGGCGACTCAACAACAAGTGGCGGCGGATCGCTGTTTCGGGGGCGGGAATCGCGGTCGAGATCCTGCTCGCGGCGGTCGCGACGATCGTTTGGTGGCACGCGCAGCCGGGCATTATTCAGCTCATTGCCCTGAACACGATGGTTGTGTGCACGGTCGGAACGCTCTTGGTCAACGGCAACCCCCTGCTCCGCTACGACGGCTACTACATCCTCTCCGACCTGGTGGAAACGCCGAATCTCTGGCAGCGCTCCCGCGATGTCCTGCGCCGGTTTCTCAACGATTTGCTCTTCGCGAGCCGGGCCGCGGGCACCGGTCGCCGCGGCGACTGGTCGGGCCCTGGCGCATCCGACGATCCGTTGGTGCCGGACACGCAGCGCCCATGGCTTGCGCTTTACGCGATGGCATCGAAGATGTATGTGGCCCTTGTTTGCATCGCGATCATTTGGGGCCTGGTCCAATTGCTCTATCCACTACACTTACAGAACTTGGCGTACGCGATCGGTTTTACGGCAATTGCAGGCGCCCTGGTCGGCCCCGTGAGCGGAACGATCCGGTTGTTTCGTAATCCGCTCCGCCGCTCGGAAATTCGCGCCGGGCGACTGGCATGGATCGTTTCCGTGGGGCTGGCCGCGCTAGTGGTTCTTCTCTCGCTGCCCGTCAGCTATTACGTGCGCGCTCCGCTCGTGCTGTTGCCGGATGAGGCAGCGCGCGTTTATGCGACGACAGGCGGCAGGCTTGTGTCGGCAAGTCCAGCTGGGCGCAAGGTGTCGCGGGGAGAAGTGATCGGCCAGATGATGGATCCGGAACTAGAGCGGGAGCTCGTGCGGCTGGAAGGTGAGCACGCTCTGCGTCAATTAAAAGTCGAACATCTTGAGCGGCTGCGAGGAACAGACACCGAAGCCAACGACGAGCTGCCGACGGCACGCGCCGCGCTTGCCGATACGAAGCGGCGGCTGGAGGATCGGCACCGCGCGGTCGAGCGTCTCGCGCTTCGCTCGCCGGCGGACGGATTCGTGATCGCGGCGCCGTCCGTGCCGCAATCGAGCGCAGTGAGTAATCGCCTTGCGACGTGGTCCGGTTCTTTGTTGGAACCGGTGAATCTTGGGGCACAGCTCGAACCCGGGACGCTCGTTTGTCTCGTGGGCGATCCGGGTCGGCTTACGGCGGTGTTGTTGATCGATGACGCCGAGGTGAAGCGATTGCAGCCCGGCCAGCGCGCCCGCCTGGTGATCGATCAATTGCCGGGCGAAGTGATCGAGGGCGAAGTGGTTGATGTGGCCCGTCATGAGGTGCGCGAAGATGCAAGCGAGGGGGCCGCGCGGGCCGATTTGGCCGCCCTGTTTGCCGGGATCGTGCCGCCGGGCCGGACTGGGGCCTTGTATCAAGCGCGCGTGCGATTGGATGCGGCGGCCGGCCTCTCAGAGACCGCCTACAGAAAACTTGTGATCGGTGGTCGCGGACACGCGAAAGTCGCGATCGAACGAATTACGCTGGCTCGCAGCATTCTGCGTTATTTCGCTCAGACATTTCGCTTGCCGATGTGACTGAAGCGCCGTGCGCTCTAGGGAATCAGGAAGATGAGTCCCGTAAGCACTCCGCCTTCGGCAGCAACTGCCAGCGGGTCGCATGGCGGCCAGTGGCAGCGCCACGGCGGGCAGCTGCCGGGTCGATAGTGGCCCAGCGTGTAGACGCACTCGCACGGGCACTCGGCCGCCATGCAATACGGAAGCGCCGGCACAGTGCCGAAGAAATGGGCCGCCGACGCAACCGGCTGCAGGCACGCACAGCAGCCGTAGCCGTGACGCTCCAAGTTGATTTCCTCAAAGTAAAGCGGACGGTGGCAGAGCGCTGTGGCATCCCAATGATAAACCGATCCGGGCCAGCAGCGCGCGGCAGCCGAGGCGCCACGTGACTGGTTAATTGATTCCCAACACGCCGCGGCATGGTCGACAGGCAAGTCGCCGGTGGGCAGTCCGATATAAATGCCCAGCGCGCTCATGGGCTTCTCAACGGCGGCGGCGCACGCGTCGTCGGCCGTGCCGAAAGGCCCGGTTGGCGGCGGGAGGCGACCGCCAGGCTGCGCGGGCTGGGGCGGCGGAATCTGGAAGTTGATCTGCAGCGGCGCGATGGCCGGCCG
>DATFGJ010000133.1:0-11273 GCA_035249585.1 Lacipirellulaceae bacterium | reverse complement strand
CTTCCGTGCGAGCGCCGGCTTCCACGGGCGGGGATCAAGCGCTTGTCGCGGTGGGCGCAGTGAGAAAGCCGAACACTCCGCCGCCGCGTCGGAGCCCACATAAGCCGCCACACCCACACGATCCCCCGGGTCCACCATTCGATCCCCCGGGTCCACCGCCCGACCGACCACCCGTAAACCCGCCGAGTCAGCGGTGAATTTCTGGCAGTTGGCAGCCAGTCGCACAGCCGATTGCATCTGGCCGAAACCACAAGCCCGCCCTGTCCGTGCTTGGCTAAACTTTCGCGAAGTCCAGCTGCATTTCAATTCGACGCGGGCAGCTGCGTATGAGCCAAGCGCCGAAACAACCGCGCCAAGCTTGCTTCAATCGAGCTCAATCCCGAGCGGCTAACGTTTCGTACCTCAAGCTTGAACGAACCCCAGACGAGATATGCGTCCAGCAACCCGGGATGCACATAACTCTTGCGGCAAACAGCCCGCGTGTTGCCCAGCCGCTGGGCCACGCGGTCTAAGGCCGCGAGAATATTGCGCTTGGCGGCCGTCTGCGAATTGACTTCCACGCGCACGCTCAGGACCTCAAAAGCGATTGCCGTTCCCGCCCACGTGCGAAAATCCTTCGCTGTAAAATTCTTGCCGCTGATTTCGCGGATATAGTCGTTGATGTCGCGCGACGTCACATCGCACACCTGCTGCGAATCGTCGAGATATTGAAACAACTCTTGCCCCGGCAGATCGCTGCAGCGCCGCACGATTTTCGCGACCCGTTTGTCTTCCAATTCGATCTCTTGAATCTTGCCGCTCTTCCCGCGGAACCGGAAACGCATTTGCGACCCGTTCACGGTCACGTGGCGGTCTTGAAGCGTCGCCATCCCGAACGAGCCGTTCTCGCGAGAGTATTCTTCGTTGCCGATTCGAATCGACGTGCGGTCCATCAGATAGACGATCGCCGCCAAAACCTTTTCGCGGGGTAGTCCCTCGCGGCGCATGTCGCGCCGGATCCGGCGGCGAATCCGGGGTAAGGCATTCGCAAATTCGATCATCCGGTCGTACTTCAGCGCGTCGCGCGCGGCCGTCCAGCGGTCATGATAACGATACTGCTTGCGCCCTCGCGCGTCACGCCCCGTCGCCTGCAAGTGGCCATCCGGCGAAGGGCAGATCCAAACGTCGGTCCAGGCGGGTGGAATTCGTAGTGCGTCGATCCGTTTGAGCGTCGCCCGATCCCGCAGCTGGCGCTTCGAGCCGTTCAAATAAACGAATGACTTCCCGCGCCGCACTCGGCGCAAACCGGGTTGCGTGTCAGTCGTGTAATGGAGGCCGGCCTCTTCGGCGCTTACGGCTGAGCCATTACGAAGCGCCGCCGTCGTAGATGTCTTCTTCTTGACCTTCATTGCACGTACCATCGCGTCCTTCACGACCGTTTCGCTTACTAGGCACCACTTTCAATGATAGTTCGTAAAACATCGTTGCCACGCAGTAAAAAATGTCAAGGAACCGGGCGTCTGCGCCTGCCCTTGCGTGCTTGAGAAGCGCGCCGCCAAACCGCGAGCAATGTGGCAAGTCTACCGCGCCGACGATTATTTGGCCGAATGTCCCGGCCGGTCGATGAGTTGAATGCGGTACAAGTGCCGGCCGCCTTCAAACGGCGTTTCCATCCAGGTTTCAAGGATAGCCAGCGCCTCCGTCTCCGTGAGGAGCCGTTCGCCAATTGCCAGCACGTTCGAATCGTTGTGCGCCCGGGCAAGCCGCGCCGACTCGAGATTCCAGCACAACGCGCAGCGCACGCCGGACACCCGATTGGCCACAATCGCCTCCCCGTTACCCGAGCCGCCGAGCACGATTCCACGCTCGCACTGCCCCCGACTCACGGCCATAGCAACCGGCCGGATGAACAGCGGATAATCGACGGCCTCACTCGAATACGTTCCGAAATCTTGTACGTCGTGGCCTTTGGCCGCCAGATGCCCTTTCAGCAACTCTTTGTAGCGAAAGCCGGCGTGATCGGAACCAATGGCGATCTTCATCGCGAGCGCTCCGGGAGATGTCATGGCCGCGCTTCGAGCACCAGATTGAACGGCGTGGCGGTTGCCCGGCGGAAGCGCGTGAAGCCGCCCGAATGGATCACTTCGCGAAGCCGTTTTTCGCCCGCCTGAGCGCCCAACGCCGCGCCGACTTCCTGGCTCAGCGACGCCGGCACGCAAACCATCGTCGAGGCAGCGTAGAAGATTCGCCCCACCGGATTCAGGTTCGCTTCGAGTGTGTCGTTCGCGAAAGGCTCGACGACCAGCCAAGTGCCGTCCGCGGCCAGCGAATCTCGCACATGAGCGGCCGCCCCGGCCGGATCGCCAAGATCGTGCAGGCAGTCGAAAAATGCAACCAGGTCGTAATCGGCGCCTGGAAAGTCCTTCGCGGCTGCCACCTCAAAATGACAGTGGCCGCTGACGCCGGCCTCATGTGCCGCCTCGCGGGCCCGGGCCACCGATGCATCGTGGTAATCGAAGCCGATGAACGACGATTTGGGAAACGCCTTGGCCATGAGAATCGTCGAAGCGCCGTGCCCGCAGCCGACATCGGCCACTCGGGCACCGCGGCTGAGTTTCTCGACAACGCCATCCAGCGCCGGCAACCACTCATCGATGAGGTGGGCCGCGTAGCCGCTGCGAAAAAACCGCTCCGTGCCCCGAAACAAGCACTGGCTATGTTCATGCCAGCCGACGCCCCGGCCTGAACGGAACGCCTCGGTAATTTTCGGCTCATCTTTGTACGTCGAGGCGGCCACTTCGAAGGCGCCCACGACACAGAATGGGCTTCGCTCGTCCGCCAGGGCCGCGACCTGTTCGCCCGTCATGGAAAACTCGCCGCTCCCTGCGTCGTATATCACGTAGCCGCTCGCGGCCTGCGCAGCCAGCCACTCGCGGACAAAGCGCGGGGCGGTTCCGCTCTTTCCGGCCAGCTGGTCCGCCGTCAGCGGTCCGTGTTCTGCAAGCGCGCGGTATAAGCCGAGCTTGTCGCCGATTAAAACGAGTGCGCCATTGATCACAGCCCCCATGTCGTCGAGCATTTTCGACATGAACTGCTCCATATTGGTCGGGACGTCTGGCATTGCAAGTCCTTTAAAATGGGGTAGAAGGGTCGTGGCGTGCCGCGGAGAAGTGACGCTCCGAGGGCTTAAGCCGCCATTTTAATGGTTGGTAAGCCGATTGCGAACTAGCTCGCAAAACGCTGCCGCCGGAAGCCGGTCCGCGCGATGTTAACGGGTTTGTCGATCATCCGGATTGCCCCAATTGGGCGGCGGATCGCGGTTCGAGCTGCTCGCGTTGGCGCACGGAAGCGCTCTGGCTGACGTACGCTTTAAACAAGCCGAATTCGGTCACGATTTCTCGCTTTTGGGGCACCCGCGATGGCGGCAGTCATTCATCGTGCGCTCGTGGTGGACGACGAGGAACCGATCCGCAAGCTCGTCGCCTTCTCGCTGCGCAAAATGGGCTACCAATGCGAGCTGGCGGCCGACGGCGAAGAAGCGATGCGGCTTTTTTCCAAGTCCAAGTTCGATGTCGTCGTGACCGATTTGAAAATGCCCAACAAAAATGGGCACGCCTTGGCCTTGGATTTACTTCAACAGGAGAATCGACCTCTAATCATGGTCTACACGGGCGTCATTGAGCCGCGACTCGCCAAGGATCTATTGGCGCGCGGCGTGGATGACATCCTGTACAAACCCCTCGATTTCGGCGTTTTGGCGGCGAAGGTGTCAGCGCTCGTCGACAGGCGCTCGTGCGCCGATACAAGTCGACAGGAAGTGAAAAACGGCAAGCAAACTTCTGCAAGCAACTCCACGCAAAATTCCCTGGCCAGTCCGATTAACTTTGCGCAGCTGAATGCGAAGTTGTCCGAGCTCTCGACGGTGCTGCCCGTTTCGAAGACGGCGCTCGACGTATATCACATGACGCGCGGCGACGACTGGCGAGTGTCGCAAGTTGCCAACGCGATCCAGCGCGACGGCTCGCTTGCCGCCGAAGTTCTGCGGATTGCCAATAGCTCGCTCTATAACCGGTCCGGAAGACGGCTTATCGACTTGAACGAAGTGGTGCTGCGCATCGGTCAGAACCGCATCGGCGAGCTCGCGCTCACTTCCAACTTGCTCGCGGCTTTGACGCCGGGCATGCTGCCCTGGCTTGACGTGGAACTCACGTGGAAACGCAGCATGGCGGCCGGCGTCGTCGTCGAGTCGCTCATCGAAATGGGCTCTCATCGAGACATCGGCGAAGGTTTGCTCCTGAGCGCGATCATGCAGCCGCTTGGGCGCGTCGCCTTGGGTATGCTTTTCCCAAAGTTGTACGAGGCGATGATTCGCAACTGTGGTCGATCGCGGAGCACGTTGCAAGAAGAAGAACGCAACATGTTTCCGACAAACCACGCCGAAGTAATGGCCCATCTGCTATCCACCTGGCGGATTTCTGCCAACGTGTTTTTGCCTCTCAAATTCTCGCTGGATGATTACGCCGCGCTAGCGCAGCTCTCGGAGCCCACTCGCACGAGGGCTGAGCTCGTGAAGGTCGCCATCCTGCTTGGTCGGCTGGCCGTCGGTCGCTGGGAACCGTGGGACGTTGTTCAATTGCCGCCGCCATGCGTGCTCAGTCGCCTGCGGCTGAAGAGAATTCAAGACGTGGTCCGGCAGACGCGCGACGAACTCGATCAGCTTGCCGATATCCACACCAGCGGCCAGGCTGCGAGCAAAAAGTCGAAGCCCAAGGTCGCGGTTCGCCCGGTTGCCTACTGCAACGTCGCGGAACGCGATGATGATTTGTTTGCGGAGTTGCTCCCGTCGTTGGGATTTGAGCCACAAATCCGCCCGGTCGATCGCCTGCACGAAGTCACGCAGCCATGCATCGTCAATTGTCTGTCGACCCCTGCCGCGCGATTCGCGGCCCGCGGCGCCGATAGCGACACCGTGATCGTGTCGAACGAAGATGATCGAGAAATTTATGCGTGCCTGGCGCCCACGATTGCCCTTCCCAGCAGTTACGCGCGAATCTGCGAATTCTTCCGCAATGAACTCAAAAAGAAAGCTACCGAACCATTCGAGGCGACCAACTCCAGCTTGATCAAGGATTAGCCGCGCGGGACTATCTCGATGGACGTAATTGTCGACATTCCGTTCGACGGACGGGCTCACAGCGAGCCCGGCGTAACACCGCAGTTGCCGTGCGCTCAGGAAGGGCAGCACACGCCTGCGAGCGATCGACATCGCATGTCGTGCCAACTGCAAATCGAACGTACGCCGCTCGCCTACCTGCTTTTCGACGCGGACCTACGGCTGGTGGATTGGAATCGGGCCGCGGAACGAGTTTTCGGATATAGCAAAGCCGAGGTCCTCGGCATGCGGCCGCCCTTTGAGAAACTCGTCCCTAAGTCGCAATGGGAACACGTTAACAAAGTTCTGACTCGTGTTCGCTGCGGCGACATGTCGGCCAACTCGGTGAATGAAAACCTGACCAAAGACGGGCGGATCATCACCTGCGAATGGTTCAATACGCCGCTCGTCGATGACCACGGTCAGTTTGCGGGGCTGCTGTGCCTTGCTCAGGACATAACGCAGCGCCGGCGCCAGGAAGAGCAGCTGCGGCATTCGCAAAAAATGCAAGCCATCGGCCAGCTGGCAGGAGGCGTGGCCCACGACTTCAACAATCAGTTGACGATCATCATCGGATACAGCGAGATGCTGCTTGAAATGTTGGGCGACGACGAATTGGCACGCGAGCCGCTCGAGCTCATCCGCAACGCGGCAGAACATTGCGGCGCGCTGACCAGGCAGCTGCTAGTCTATAGCCGCATGCAAGTGCACTTGCCCGCGGTGCTCGACCTGAACAAGGTTGTGCGAAACTGCGAGCAGGCGCTAAGAAAAGTCGTGGGCGATGATATCGAACTGATTACGCTACTGGATCCAGACCTGGGAAGCGTCGAGGCCGATCCGAGTCTGTTGGAGCAGGTGCTGCTAAATCTTGCCGTCAACGCGCGAGACGCTATGCCCGGCGGCGGCCGCCTGACCATTGAAACGGTCAGCGATGAACGCCTCAGCGACGCCACGAAGCCCGCATCCACGGCTCGTCCCGGCCCGCACGTTTGCCTGAAGGTGACCGACAGCGGCAGCGGCATGAGCGATGATGTTAAGTCCCACCTCTTCGAACCGTTCTTTACAACCAAGGAACAAGGTAAAGGAACTGGCTTGGGCCTGCCCGTTGTGCATGGCATCATCCAACAAAGCGAGGGACATATCGAGGTCGCCAGCGAGCCGCAAGCCGGCACCTCGTTCAAGATCTATCTTCCGCGCGCCGATACAGGCGACTCCGCGATAAACCGCAGCTGACTCGTAAGTGTTCAACGTCAAGTGTGAAGTCTTGGAACGTCAGCTTCCAGTTCGCGCAGCGCGGCGCCGCCCCGCTCTTTGACGCTGCTGATTGGCGTTCTCCATCCGAAGCTGCGGCCTTGCCTCCGGTTCGTTAGCGAGAATCGCCCGCAGCTCGGCTACGATGTCGGGCTGCTCGGCCGCGAGATTCTTTGTTTCCGCCGGATCAGCCTCATAATCGTAGAGCTCCAGGATCGCGCTATCGGCGTCGGCGCCCGGCCGCTTCCATTCCACCAGCCGATGCCGCGCCGTTCGCGCTGCGCGGCCAATCATGTTCCGCCGCGGATATACGTGGAACACGGCTTCCTTGGTTGTGGCGCCGGGATCTTTCAATGCGGCGTCGAAACTTGTCCCATCTAGGTTCTCGGGAACCGGCAGGCCAGCCAGGTTGCAAAGGGTCGGATAAATGTCGACAGATTCCACCAGCGCCTTCGACACGGCGCCGCCTTCCGAGACGCCCGGGGCAACTACGAGGAGCGGTATTCGCGCCGCCTGCTCATAATTCGAGTGTTTGCACCACATGCCGTGGTCACCCAGGTGCCAACCGTGATCACCCCATAGGACTATGATCGTGTTTTTCGATAGGCCGGTTTCGTCCACGGCGTCGAGGACGCGGCCAAGCTGCGCGTCCATGTAACTTACGGACGCATGATAGCCATGGATCAGCCTGCGCTGCAGCTCTTCGGGTAGATCGCCCGATTCCGGAATTTGGGAATATTGCCGCAGCTCGCCCCAATTCGTGGGAGCGAATTCCGGCGCGCCGTCAGGCGGCGTGCGCCGCTCCGGCAGCTCGAAGCTCGAGCGATCGTACATATCCCAATACTTTTTCGGCGCACAGAACGGAAGATGCGGTTTCACGAAACCAACCGCGATGAAAAACGGCTGCTCCGGCTTCTGTGCGGCGCTTTGCAGACGGCGAATGGCTTCTTCGGCGAGTTGCCCATCCGGGTACGCGGTATCCGGAACATCGGCCGACTCGTACGCCGCTCCGCGCGGAAGTCGAGCGGCGCGTTGCCCCGGTTGGTTGGAGAACAGCGCTTCCTCGCGCGTGAGCCCGCGCGGCGCGCGGCTCTCCGGCAGCGCGTAACGAACCACATCGGCTTTCCAATGCGGCACGCTCCACGAAGCACGATCGTCCCGGTTGCCATGCCCGACATGGAAAATCTTCCCCAGCCCCTCGGCCCGATAGCCGTGTGCCATGAAATATTGCGGCAGCGTGACCGCGTTCGGCGCCGCTGCGCGGAAATTTGTGCCCAAATCGTAAATGCCCAGCGTTTGCGGCCGCAAACCGGTAAGTAGCGCATTCCGCGACGGCGCACAAACCGCCTGATTGCAGTAGGCCCGCTCGAATCGCACTCCGCGTGCAGCGAGTCGATCGATGTTCGGCGACTTCACGGTTATGTCGCCGTAGCAGCCCAAAAGCGGTTTCAAGTCATCGACGCAAATCAGCAAAACATTCGGCCTGTCAGCGGCCAGCGCCGCGCCTGTGAAAAAGGAGATCACGCCGAGCGTCAATAGAAGACCCGTGATGATTCGCATAGCACGAATGAACCGATTGGGAAATGAAGCAAGGCATTCACACCACAGAGCTCGAATCGAGCCTCTATTTTAGACAGTGCGCATCTGCATTACAGTCCCTAGAACCTTTGCGCCTTAGCGCCTTTGCGTGAGACTTTTTAGTTGGCTGGTAGACCGAGCCCATGCTACAGCGTCGCCAGCTGCACGTTGCTCATCCGGCCGTCGTAATATTTTCGGTATTGCACCTTGCGCTCCAGGTCGTTGATCACGACTTGGGCGAAGTCGACGCCGGCGAACTGCGAGCTGCTGCCCAGGCCGCCCGGGCTGAACACGTTGATCTCGATGAGCTTGTCTTCGACGATGTCGAGCCCCACCAGGAACATGCCGTCGCTCACGAGCTTAGGCCGCACGATCTCCACCATGCGCAGCATTTCGTCGGTCACCTCGGCCGGCTGGCTCTCGCCGCCCGAGTGCATGTTGCTGCGGGCGTCACCGCTTTTGTTTACGCGGCGGAAGGCGGCGAACTTGCCCTCGTGCTTCAGCGGCCGACCGTTCATCACGAATAGCCGCACGTCGCCGTCAGCAGCCGCTGGCAAATATTCCTGGACGACGCAGTAGCCGTCGCGCGTCACCGCGTCAATCATCTGGTTGAGATTGGCCCGCTCTTCGGCGCCGACGAGGAACACGTTCTTGCCGCCCGAGCCCTGCAGCGGCTTGATCACTACCTTGTCGTGCTGATGCTCAATGAAGCGCTTGATCTCATCGACGCTGCGGCTGATACAAGTCTTCGGCCGCACTTCTTCCGGAAAGTGCTGGAAGTACGTCTTGTTGAGGGCGTGGGCCAGATTTTCCGGGTCGTTGAGCACCATCACCCCGCGGCTGGCCACGAGCTGCCCGAACAGGATGCCGGCCGATTGGGCCCATGGGCGCTCCGTCGCGTCGGCCGACGGATCGTTGCGCAACAGCAGCACGTCCAAGTCGTCCAGGCAGATGCGCTTCGGCTCGTTTTCTTCATCCTGCAGCTCGCCCAGAAACTTCTCCAGTGACTTGTAGCTCTTGGCACGCGGCGAGCGCGCGTAGGCGTTGATCGAGCCGTCAGGCGCATACACAAAATCGCCTACGCCAAACGTGTAGCTCTTGTGGCCCAAGTTGTTCGCCGCCATCGCCAGCCGCGTCGTGGTGAAGCTGGCTTCTTCCGTTTCGAGATCATTGACGACAAACGCGATTTTCATGGCCGCCTGTAGCCGGCCTCTGCGAGGCCGGTCCCCCATAGCCGGTATCTGAAAGGCCGGCAGCCGGCGTCATAGACCCCGGCTACCGTTTGTTCAATCCCGGCTGCTGCCGCCGAAACGCAGAATGAAGTACAGAAGAGTCAACACGGCCTGCAACGTGCCGGCCACATACGTCCATGCCGCCGCGTTCAGCACCTTGCGCACATATTCCTGCTGCTGCCGCGGCACGATACCCAGCGCATCAAGCTGAGCCTTAGCGCGGTTGCTGGCGTCGAACTCGACCGGAAGATTCACCAGCTGGAAGAAGACGACGCCACTGTACAGTAAGATGCCGAGGTGAATGAAAAACGCCCCGGCAGCTCCCATCATCGCACCAATAATGATGAGCGGTATGCTGATACCGCCACCGAAGCTGGCTACGGGGACGGCAAAGTTCCGCACCACGAGCGGCGCGTAACGCTTCGCATCCTGAAGCGCATGGCCAGCTTCATGCGCGGCCACACCCACGGCCGCCATCGAATGGGCTTCATACACGTGCGGGCTGAGTCGAAGCACTTTGTGCCGCGGGTCGTAATGATCACTCAAAAACCCTTGGACCGGCTCAATTGCGACATCATGCAACCCGGCCGAATCCAAGACGTGCCGGGCAGCTGCCGCCCCACTCAACGGCGCACGCACCCGCTCGGCCTCAGCGAAAGTGGAACGCACTTTCGCTTGCGCCCACAGACCCAATAAGAGGGCTGGGGCAAGAATGATGAAATACATTGGGTCGAAAAACATTCAACGATCCTTTTGCGATAATCGGCCGTGCCCGCATGCTGCAATCGTTGTGCCGCACGGGTCGGAGATGCTGAATTATATGCAGCGGCAACGCCTTGACGAGAACTTGCTGAGGGCGGGCCGCCTGGGACTCCACTATCGAATCCCCCATCCTGCAAAATACCATTCCAGCAGCGGCCAACGGTCGAGAGGCGACAGAGGCGACAAAGTTTCAACCCAGATTAGGGGACGGTAGACCGTTAGAAGGAACGCCCACTTCACATCGTGCGGTGCGTCGAGCCAGTCCAGCGTCGCGATGACCGGGCCGGCGCTCAGCAAGTAGCACCATAAACATGCCAGCACCGTGACGAGCGAAAGGCCGCTGATCGCCAGGCGCCTGTTGAAGAGATTGACCGGCGGCCGCGCCCGCCGCCAGTGCCGAATTGTTGCGACCGTCAGTGCGGCAGTAAGCAAAAACGAGACTATAAGCACGTCCGCATGCGGCCATTTTCGTCCGACCACACACAATATGGCGATGACTGTAGTCGTGATGAGCAGCGTGCGCAAACTGTACGACGACAAGCGCGTCCGGGCCGCTGGACCGATATTGGCCGCTGTCAGCCACTGCACATCGGTGCCCGAGGATACTACGAGACGAGCATGACGCCGCCCGCGCAAAACGAGAATCGCGGATCCGGCAAGCGCCAACGCCAATCCAATTCCGGTCCACGTCACCCGCCGCCAAATGCGGAACTGCTCAACGATTTCGCCGGTCTTGACATCGAAGCTATAGCGCTCATGCGTTGAAGTACGCAACAGAAACAAACCATCCTTAATGATCAGCGAGTCTTCAAAGCCGTCTGCAAGCCAGTCGAAGTGCCAGTCGGCCGACGTATACGGCATCAACGATGGATAATCAACCAGTTCGGCGACGCTGTACGCCTTGATTTCCTTGCCACGATCGTAAAACTTCAGGCCCCAACTCAGGATGCCGCCGTCTTCACGGCCGTAGCTGCCATCACCAAATCGATTCCAACGGACCAGATAACGGCAGTCATCGGACACGGTCCACCTATCGATTTCCTCCCAAGGTGCTGTCCATAGCGGCGTTGTTGAATTGATCGGATAGCAGCCGCTGGCAGGAAAGGTCTCGCGTAAGTCCACAATCTGGCCGTCAGGCAAAACGGCCATGCGGCCTTCGTCCTCATCCGCTGGGAGCGGCGCAATGCGCACCAGCATGTGCTTGCCGTCCGGCAACGGCTCAACGCTTGACGACGGTGGGCGTGATAATCCGCCGCGAGCGGTATCGCAAAGTGCCCACAATATCGCCAAGAGGCAGATGGTTTTCGGATACAGGGACG
>DATFGJ010000132.1:0-3551 GCA_035249585.1 Lacipirellulaceae bacterium | reverse complement strand
TGCTTCCGTCGACGAACGGCTGCACATTGATTGGCGAAATGCCGTGCTGCGGCTTGTCGCGCCACAATGTTTCGGCGGCCGGCTTATTCGCGTCTAGCTCGACCAGCAAGTTCTTCTGGTTGAAGCCGCCGACGAACAAGTAATTGCCCGATAGCACAGGCGACATGATGATCGAGCCGCTGGTGGCCTCGTACGGCACGGACCAATACTCGCGGCCGGTCTCGGGATCGACCGAAGTGACGGCGTCGACGCGCACCAGGATGAGCTGCCTCTTCCCGCCGGCTTCGATGATCGTTGGCGGCGAATAGCCCTGCTCCCGTGAAGTCAACTCGCTCCAAATTTCCTGGCCCGTGTTCTTATTGAAGGCGACCGCATGAGACCCCTCGCCGCCGGCCACGCAGATGAGCTTTTGGCCGTCGATGAGCGGATGGCCCGCGTAGCCCCACAGCGCCGTTTTTGTCTTGTAATCCTGCGGCAAGTTCTTTTGCCAGAGGATGCTGCCGGTATTCGCGTCGAAGCAGAACAGGTGGCCTTCGGCGCCGAGCGTGTACACTTTGCCGCCGGCGACAATAGGCGTGCAACGCGGCCCGGCCGGGTAGGAAATGCTGTATTTCACCGGATATTCGTGCCGCCAGATTTCCTCGCCGCTGGCTTCGTTGAGACACAGCACTCGTTCGCTGCCTGTAAATTCATTGCGGTCAAAGTTATCGACTTTCACGTTTTCATTCGTGGCATAATCCGTGATGTATACCTTGCCACCGGCGACGGCCGGCCCGGCGTAACCACCCGCGATCGGCACGCGCCATACGACGGGTGGCCCGCCTTCCGGAAATGATTCCAACAAGCCTGTCTCTCGCCACACGTTGTCGCGCTTGGGGCCCATCCATTGCGGCCAGTCGTCGGCGCGGCTTGCGTCGACGGGCGAGAGTACGAGCAGGCTAAGCATGAATGCGAATCGTTTCATCGTTGTCATCCTCGTTTGGATCCATCGAGAACCATTGGTTGCATTCGGAAACCTTCCGAACCGCCGAATTATAAAGTGCGAGCGATGGCCCCGCTAATGGCTGAAAAACCGCGTTGTTGTTGCCAGTGCGCACAGCTAGAATCCCCGCCCTTGCAAAGTGGGGCGTTTCGATCACAGAACACTTTCTTTATGAATCCCATCCTTTCGACGATTCTGCTGCTCACGGCCTCGAATGTGTTCATGACGTTCGCCTGGTACGCGCACCTGAAGCATTTGGGGCATAAGCCGCTGTTGGTTGCCGTGCTGGTGAGCTGGGGAATCGCCTTCTTCGAGTACCTCATCCAGGTGCCCGCCAACCGAGCCGGCTTTGGGCAACTATCGCTGCCGCAACTCAAGATGCTGCAAGAGGTGATTACGCTCGGCGTGTTCGTGCCGTTCAGCGTGTATTACATGCACCAGCCGGTCCGCTTGGACTTTCTCTGGGCCGCACTCTGCCTCTGCGGCGCGGTGTTCTTCATGTTTCGCGCTGCGCCCATCAGCGGGTGAAAATTAAAACGGATTGTTCTCACGCAAAGGCGCCAAGGCGCAAAGAAGAAGCGTTTTTCCGGCTTCGCGCCTTGGCGCCTTTGCGAGAGACATTCGCCGGCAAACTCTAAGGTGATTCCCAAGCGCGTTTCTCGGCGAGCACCTGCTGCAGCACTTCTTCCCAATTGTTAGCCCGCGGGCCCGGCAGCTGCTCGTTGGTTGAGTTCGTGAAGACAATTGTCTTCTGCCCTTCGGCTCGCAGACGCTCAACATTCGCCGGTGAGTCTTCGATGTACAGGTCGGCCCCGACGGCCGTCTTTTGCTGCATGAAACACAGGTCCCAGTAGGGGATGTCGTGCCGGTCGAGCCATTGGATCGTTTGGCTCACGGCGACCTGGTGGAAGTATTTGATGAACAGGCGGTGCGTGATGATGCGTATGCGCACGCCTTCGATCGACAGCCGCCGCAGCGCCTGGGGCGCCCCGGCCATCGGGGGCATTTTGAGGAACAGCTCTCGCTGAGTGACCGCGAAGCGGTGCAGCCGCTCGTAGCCGCCGGGCGCTTCATCGACACCCCACTCCACGAGTCCCCACGACACCTGCGTTGTAAGCGAATCGAGCGGCACACCCAGCCACTCGGCCGCGATTGGCCGCAGGCCGCCGTAGAAATCGGCGACCACGCCGTCGAGGTCCACCCCAAAGACAAAGGAACGGTCGGACATTGTAAGTGCGATGTAAGATGTAAGATAGAAGATGTCAGAACAGTACTCTGACATCTTCGATCACACATCATACATCTAACATCGTTCACGATTCGCCGAGGAACTTCTGCATCACATCGGGCGGCGCGGGGGCATACGTGCTCGGCTCCATCGAGCAACTGGCGCGGCCTTGGCTGAGGCTGCGCATGGCGCTGGAGTAGCCGAACAGGTTGGCCAACGGCGCTTCGGCGTGCAGCACGGTGGCCGTGCCGCGGGATTCGGTGCTGTGGATTATTGCGCGGCGCTGCTGCAGGTCGCCCAGGAGGTCGCCGGCGTGCTCGTCGGGCGTGCTGATTTCGAGTTTCATGATCGGCTCCAGCAGCACCGGCCCGGCGGCGCGGAGCGCTTGATCGAACGCCTGATTCGTAGCGGTGCGGAAGGCGATTTCCGACAGGCCACTTTCAGCCACTTCGCCGCCGAGCACCGTGGCCTTGATTCGCATCAGTGGAAAGCCAAGCACCCCGCCGCCCTGCCCTGCGCTTTCCAGCTCTTCGAGAACGACATCCAGCATTTCGCTGGGTAGACCATGATCAAGGATATTGGTGACGGTGACGGGGGCAACGCCTCTCTGGAACGGCTCCAGCCGAATGCGCACCTTGGCCGCGTGCTGCACGCCCTGGATCACGCGGTTGCTTTCGCCCGTGACCTCGGCTGCCCGCTCGATGGTTTCGCGGTAGCTCACGCGCGGCTTGTGGACCTTTACGTTGAGGCGGAAGTCGCGCAGCAGCCGGTGCTGAATCACCTCAAGGTGCAGCTCGCCCATGCCGCTGATGAGCGTCTGGCCGGTTTCAGGGTTTTCGGCCGCGCGGAATGTCGGGTCCTGCTTGCGAAGCATCTCCAGCGTGTCGCTGAGCTTTTTGCGGTCGTCCGTGCTCTCCGGCTCGATCGCCATCGAGATCACCGTCTCGGGAAACTCGATCGACGCCAGCAGAATCGGCTCGCGGGTGTCACAAAGCGTGTCGCCGGTGATCGAGTCGCGCAGGCCAATGACGCCGACGATGTCGCCGGCCCGCGCGCCGTCGAGCTGCTCGTCTTTCTTCGACGCATGGATTCGCCACAGCTGGGCGACGTTTTCTTTCTTGTCGCGCGTGGCGTTGAGCACGCGGCTGTTTGGCTCGAGCTCGCCCGAGTAGATTCGCACCCAGGCCAAATCGCCCGTTTTGTAGGGCTGCACTTTGAACACCAGCCCGCAGAAGGGCTCGGCCGGGTCGGGCTTGCGGCGAATTTTCTTGGCCTCGCCGGCAGCCGCCTCGGCTGCTTTGCCCTTGCCTTTTACTTTGAGGTCAACTCCCTCTACCGGCG
>DATFGJ010000131.1:0-3069 GCA_035249585.1 Lacipirellulaceae bacterium | reverse complement strand
CGGTCAGATATTCAAGGTGCTCGAGCAAAAGCGTCGGCCGGTGTCGCGGATCGCCGCCTGGTCCGCGCAGCGCGTCGAGCGTCCGCCGCAAAAGTTCGTCGCTAGCCACCTCGCATTGAACTGGAATCAACTTGGGCGCTGGATCGGCGCCTGACCCGTAATGGATCGCTCTGGCGATGTGGCCGCGTCCGCTGCCAGCCGGACCATAGAGAATAACATTTGCCCCGCTGGCCGCCGCGGCTGCCACTTGAGCACGCACCTTGCGCATCGCCGGGCTGTTGCCAAGTAATGAATGCATGGCATACATCGAGGCCTGGCTGCGGCGGAACCGGCGGATCGCGCGGTGCAATTCGTCAGGAGACGCCTCGCCGTAAAGCTCGACCTCAACCTCTTGCGGCGATAAATCCTCGGCACCCACCACGACGAGCACTCCCGAGAGCGCCTCGTGCTGCATGTCGTGATTCTTACCGGTTTTCGACTTGCTTTGTGATCTGCCGAGTGGCAAGAAATCGGCATGCCGGTTGGCGAGTCCGCCGTCGCGTGCTATTGATGAAATCGTGCCCTGGCATTGCGTGCCACTCCAAACGCGCGGCGGCGGGCATAAGTCGCTCAGCGGGACATCCTCGCGCTCCGGTTCGCCGGCTAGCTCGGAATGGTACTCAACTGCCCGGCCGATAATTCGCTCGCGCTTTAAATCCAACCAGGTGGCCAGAGCCGGGTTGCAATAGATGATGCGGCGCCGCTCGTCAACGACATAAATAGGGCTAAGGCTCCGTTCGAGGAGCGAGGTTAAAGAGCCAAAGGCGGAAGTGCGAGGCATGCTGTAGTTCCGCGCGGGTGGAGCTTAGTTCAGCGTGCGCAAAAAGGGTGGCGTTGGCAAGCCTAATGAGATTTGACGCCGCGGACTGTTCGCATCAGCGACCAGATTTCGCCAAGCGGCTAATTGATTCTGAATGTGGTATAATCCGCGTTTCTCCATTCGCTACATCCTCGCTGGCACCGCCGCCGTGCTTTTCGATCCAGTCGAAATCTTGCAATGCCTGATCCAGACGCCCAGCGTGAATCCGATGGGCCGGGATGTAGCAGGTCCCGAATATGGCGAAAGCCGATTGACCGACCGGTTGGTGGAGCTATGCGAACAACAAGGATGGCGATGGGTGCGCCTGCCCGTGCATCCCGGCCGGGATAATCTTCTGGCTCTGATCGAGGGCACCCGATCGCCGCAGGACGGCGGAGAATTGCTTCTCTGGGATGTGCATCAAGACACGGTGCCGGCCGACGGGATGACCGTCGATCCGTTTGCGGGTGAGAAGCGGGATGGACGCGTCTACGGCCGGGGAGCGTGCGACGTGAAAGGATCCATGGCCGCGATGTTGGCGGCGCTGTCACGGGTCAGCGAAAAAGCTAAACCCTCCCCAAGCCCCTCCCTAGAAGGGAGGAGAATTCAAGCGGCGCGCCCGACTGTTGTGTTGGCATGCACCGTGAATGAAGAGTGTGGGTACACTGGCGCCCAACACTTGAGCCGACTTTGGAGCGAGGTGCCGGAGTCGTTGGAATTTCTTTCGCGCCGGCCTGACGCGACGATCGTGGCCGAGCCAACCAGCCTCAATGTTGTTGTTGCACACCAGGGCCAGGTGCGTTGGAGATGCCATACGATGGGGCGGGCCGCCCACACCTCGCGGCCCGATGCGGGCGTCAATGCCATTTACGCGATGTCCCGTATTGTGCTGGCCATCGAGCAATATCATGCGCAATTGCGGACCAGTGCGGCACTACATCCGCTGTGCGGCCGGCCGAGCGTTTGCGTCAGCACAATACGCGGCGGCGTGGCCATTAACACGGTCCCGGAAAAGGCCACCATCGAGATCGATCGACGGCTTGCTCCAGGACAAGGTCCGGAAGCGGCCTACGAAGCGCTCGTTTCGCACATTGCAGCACACGTGGATTTGCGGGGCTGCCGGGTGCAGCATGATCCGCCGTTTATGCAGAGCGTGGGGCTGAACGACGATTCAAATCACGCATTGGCCGAACGTGTGGCCGGCGTGGTACGCGAATACGGCCGACCAAGCGAACTCGTGGGCGTTCCCTTCGGTACCGACGCGGCGGCCATTTCCGCCGCCGGCGTGCCCACGGTCGTCTTCGGTCCCGGCTCGATCGATCAAGCGCATACCGCGGACGAATTTATTTCGATCGACGAGCTGCAGGCGGCGACCGATATTTTTCATCGCATCGCGCGCGACGGATTGAAACACTAGAAGCGCAAGCGAGGGACACCGCGCCCAAAGAAACCCTCGCTTGCGCTTCGGGCTGGTGTGTCATTTTTCTGACTTTCGATAAAAAGCTAAACCGCGACGCCCCTCATGTGAGCGGCGTCGCGGTTTGTTAGGCCTCATTCTCGATGCCAGCGCGTCGACGAGTGTCCCCCCAGACGATGACGCACAGGAAAGCGCTTTGCTCTCCGCCCGGCCGGCGGTTAGAAAACGTCGAGAATGAAGTGGTGTCCGCGGTGATAGGGTCGTGGAGTCGGGTAATAGTTATGCCAGTGCCGGTTATAGACCGGAATCCGCATTTCGGGCGGATAGCGGAAGTACAAGCTGTCGGCGCTGCGATAGTATTCGTTGCCCCAGAAATTCTGCGGGTAGTACACGTACGGATAATGATAGAACCGGTCCCAATCGAGCGTATTGTACGTATGGCCCCAAGCGCGGCCGTAGGCTTGTTGGGCTTGGGCCTCGTCGGCGGCATTGAAGGCCGACAGCAGCGCGGCCGCGGCCAGCGCGAAATAGATCCGGCGGATCATCGCATCCCCCCTGAGTCCGAGTGCGTGAGAAGCGCGAATGCCGGCGCGTTGCGGTGAAGTGCCGGCGTCCGTAGTAGCATCGACCCGCGTTATAAACCGGATTGAGCGAAAATCCGGCACAACCGGCATGACCGGACGCTGGAAGGGCGATAGCGTGAGAAGGTTTGACGGTTGTAGGGATCGTAGTAGGCACACTCCGTGTGCCGCTACGTTTTAGCCAATAGGCGATCAATTACAAATGGTTACGCGGTGCAGAAGTTCTGCTGCGG
>DATFGJ010000130.1:0-10503 GCA_035249585.1 Lacipirellulaceae bacterium | reverse complement strand
TGCTGTCGCTTGTATCCTCATCGCCGTTTGGGTCCTCAAGTGCATCGAGCACACGGCCGACGGCCCAGTCGACCGTCGCGATGAAATCGCCGTAGTTGCCCTTTCCGGTTGTGCCTTGCAAGAACGCTGGCGGAACGATCGGCGCATGCGGCGCCGTCATCGAAAAATAGAGAAAGAATGGGTCGCCCTGCCCGGCGTGCGTCCCAATGTAAGAAACGGCTTCGTCCGTGATCGTCGGCATTACGTCGCGCATGTTGTACCCAGGAGTCACCAGGCCGGGCAGATTGCCGCCCGGCGGAGTGTAAGGCGAGTTATTGGGCGGCAATCCCACTGGTACGGCCGGCGTCTGCAAGTCCGCGCCCACAGTGCGATTGTCACGGATCCACGTGTAGGGCGGCCAATTGATGATGTCGTCGCCCAAGTAGAAATCGAAGCCATGCGCGATCGGCCCGTTGGTAAAGGGCTGCGCGTAATCGACATTAGTGCCGTCCCGCAACGGGGCGCCTCCCGTCGTTACCCAATTCATGCCCAAGTGCCACTTGCCGATGGCGGCGGTCGAATAGCCGGCGTCCTGCAGTATTTCGCCCACCGTGAGCCGGCTGGGTTCGATCAAACCCGGCGCGTGCGGAGGGACGACGCCCGATTGCAAAGAAGTTCGCCAGGCATATCGCCCCGTCAGGAGGCTGTACCGTGTCGGCGAGCACACTGAGGAGGACGAATGGGCATTCGTGAAACGCATCCCGGCCGCAGCAATGCGGTCGATGTTCGGCGTATCGACTTGCGAGTTGGGAGTGTACGAGCGAACTTCGCCGAGGCCCATGTCGTCGGCCAGGATGTAGACGATATTCGGTCGCTCGGGCTGAGCCACGGCGCGAGCGCAGAACCGCCCAGCGCTCGAAACAACGAGCGCGCAACTTAAGATGACGGCAACTCGCGAAAACCGCTGTGGAAAGATCACGCCAGCAAAGTCCGATGTGAGTCCGCCGTCGCGTCCAGGCCAAGAGGCGAGGCGTCGTGCCGCAATGAAGCGACGGGAGGCACGCCGGGCTTCCGTCGCCGGCGCGCGAAACTGATGGAGCGGCATTTACCCGTGCCGACGCGTTAAGCCAACTGCATCCGGTTGCAGCGGCAATGGTTCCAAGAGTTCATTATAAATGACCTGCGATTCGTGTCCATGATTTAAACTGTTCCATGGGCGGCTTTCCAACAACCCCTGAATTGCAGGGCGTTGTTTGACCACTATTTCGCCGGTATAATCCTCGGGTTTGGTAGACTGCTCGTTTGCCAAGCTGGGCGCAAAATTCTGTTTGCGAACATGTGACAACATGGCGGCCATCCGGCCTAAAAAATCCGCCGGTTGACCTGAATTCCATCTGCCGGAGGAAATGAAAATGGCTATTCGCGTTGCAATCAACGGATTTGGCCGCATCGGCCGCTTGACGTTCCGAAACATGCACGCTCGCAAGGGCGAGTTCGAAGTCGTCGCCATCAACGATCTCACCGACAACGAGATGCTGGCGACGCTGCTCAAATACGACAGCACGCACCGGCGATTTGCCGGCAAAGTGGAGTTCGACAATGAGTACCTAATCGTCGACGGCAAGAAGATCCGGGCAATGGCCGTCAAGAATCCGGCCGAATTGCCGTGGGGCGAAATGAAAGTCGACGTGGTCGTCGAGAGCACGGGTATTTTCACCAAGCGCGCCAGCGACCAGAAGCCGGGCTACGACACGCATCTAAAGGCCGGCGCCAAGCGCGTGGTGCTCAGCGCCCCGGCGAAGGACCAGCCCGATCTGACGTGCGTTCTTGGCGTGAACGACGACAAACTCACGGCGGATATGAAGTGCATCTCGAACGCCAGCTGCACGACCAACTGTCTCGCGCCAGTCGCCAAGGTGTTGCACGAAAACTTCGGCATCGAGAAGGGCCTGATGACGACAGTGCACGCGTACACGAACGACCAACGTGTGCAGGATTTGCCGCATGAGGATCCGTATCGGGCCCGGGCGGCGTCGCTAAACATCATTCCCACCACGACTGGCGCCGCTAAAGCCGTGGGCGAAGTGATCCCGCAACTCAAAGGCAAACTGACCGGTATCTCACTGCGGGTTCCAGTTCCTGCCGGAAGCGTGGTGGATCTTACGTGCGTCATGTCGCGCGACCTTACCAAAGAAGACGTGAACGCGGCGATGAAAAAAGCAGCGGAAGGGCCGCTGAAAGGCATCCTGTGCTACACCGAAGACCCGATCGTGTCGACCGACATCATCGGCGACCCGCACAGTTCGATCTTCGCGGCCGACTTCACGCAAGTGCTCGCCGGCAACCTGTTGAAAGTCGTCAGCTGGTACGACAACGAAATGGGCTACAGCGTGCGCACGGCCGACCTGATCGCCAAGATCGGCAAGTTCAAGTAATCTGCTGGGCCGGCATTTGTCACGTAGCTTGCCGCGCGGCCTACATGGCCGGGCTATTTTTTTGCGAATGACTGCGCGAGCACTTCCGGCGCGCGACTGCCGAATGACGCTAGAAGGTCGGTGTCGTCATTATGGAAAGTAATGCTCGCCGGGCTGAAAAGCATCGGATCGATGCGGTAAAAATCGCCACCATAGCGTTTGAAAATATCGCCGAATGGCCGTCCGTAGTCAGCCGATGCGCCGCTCGGCACGCGCGGTCCAATTTCGTTGATCGATTCGTCGTCGCCATTTACCCAGAGCGCGACCCACGTGCCATAGAGAATGGCATCATTCGTCCAACCAATGGCCGTCAGGTCGTCTTTTGCGATCGGGGGAAGCGGCGCGAAACCTTCCGCGGCCTTAATTCGGCGAAGGTCAAAATCCAGCAGATGAAGCTTATGTAGTGCCGTTTCAACACTGCGGGCGACAATCTGCACCGTGCCGGCCTGACTTGCAGTCCGTGCAGCAAGCAATGTCAAGCGACTGGCGGGAATGCCACACTTTTCTGCTATGTCAATGCAAATCGTCTCGGGCGGTAATTTGCTAGTCTCTAACACGCCGACACAAACGTCTGGCCGTTCGCAGTGGCCGATATGCTGAAACAACTCCTCGCGGCACGCGGCGGCGCGCATTGGCCCGGAGCCCATCGCGAAAAACGTATCGCCCTTGATCTCCCATCCCGCATATTGCGAAGCCATGCAGGCGGCGACCGGAGAACTTGTGCCTGTCTGAACTTGTAATTCGGGAGCGTCCGATTTCGACTCGCCCAGAATAATCGCCTCGCCCAGTCCTGACATGCAGATGTTAGCGAGTTGCAGCCCAGCTTCTATGCTGCCGACCGCCTTGACTCCGCAATCGATCAATCGCGTGCCGCAGACCATCGTTTGCACAGTAATGCCAAGCTGCTCGGCGTCGGCGACCATCGCATCGCAAAGTTCCCATGCGCGCTCGTTGAGTGTGGGCATGCGGTCATTTTAGCGTGAAATTACTTCACTCTGGCCGGCATTTAGCGGCGGGACTTGCCCCGCCCAGTTGAGAAAATGACTTGACTCGCCGAGCCATCTCGACCGCTAAATGGCGGTTGATTCTTCATATCGGCGGTCAACTTGACGCCTTGGCGAGAGCCCGCTATCCTTGCATAGTTGATCGAATCTAAGAACCATTGAACACCGTGGTTTTCACCGTGCAAACCTTCGTGTCCAACGTGGCGACCGTCAATGTCGGTATCGTCGGCAGCATCGGCATTATTATTGCGCCCCGGAGGCCTTAGGTTCGGTTCGACTAACTCGAAACACTGCAACCCTGAGGCCGAAGAAAGCCTCAGGGTTTTTTTATTTGAGGGTCGAGGATGCAGGATGCGAAGCAGGGAAGTTAATTCCCATCCCCGCATCCGGCATCCCGCATCCTGCATCCTTTATTCCACTTCACAAGCCATGACCCGCATCCAAATCTACGACACGACGCTCCGCGACGGGGCCCAGGGCGAAGGCGTGAACTTCTCGCTGCAGGACAAGCTGCTGGTGGCGCGGCGGCTCGATGAATTTGGCTTCGATTTCATCGAGGGCGGCTACCCGCTTTCCAACCCGAAGGATGCGGAATTCTTCCAGAGGATGGCGGCCGTGCCGCTAAAGCGCAGCCGACTGTGCGCGTTCGGCATGACGCGCCGCCGAGGCGTGAAGCCGGCTGACGATCCAGGGATGAAGGCGCTCATGGATTCAAAGGCGCCCGTTATTACGATCGTCGGCAAGACACACGACTTTCACGTTACCGACGTTTTGCGCGTCACGCTTGATGAGAATCTCGACATGATCCGCGACACGGTCGCGTTCTTCCGCGAGGCGGGCCGCGATGTGATCTACGACGCGGAACACTTTTTCGACGGCTGGAAGGCGAATCCTGAATACGCCCGCAAGACCATCCGGGCGGCGGTAGAAGGCGGAGCCATGCTTGTCGTGATGTGCGACACGAACGGCGGCAGCATGCCCGAGGAGGTCGCGGCCCTCACTAAGGAGGCGGCCGCAGCGGTTGATCTTCCGCTTGGTATCCATACGCACAATGATTGTGACTTGGCCGTTGCCAACTCGCTGGCCGCGGTGGGCGCGGGCGCCGTGCACGTGCAAGGCACGATCAACGGGCTGGGCGAGCGCTGCGGCAATGCCGACCTGGTATCGGTGATCGCCAACCTTGCCCTCAAGAAGAAAGGCTTCGAATTGCTGGACGCGAGCGCGGTCGAACATCTCACTGAGCTGTCGCGCTACGTTTATGAAGTCGCCAACATGCACTTTCGCACAAACCAGCCGTTCGTAGGTCCCAGTGCCTTCGCCCACAAGGGCGGCATGCACGTGCATGCGGTGAGTCGGGCGGCGCGAAGCTATGAACATGTTCCGCCGGAGTCCGTCGGCAACACGCGCCGCGTGCTCGTGAGCGAGCTATCCGGCCGCTCGAATATCATCGCGCTCACTGCAAAGAAGAACCTGCAACAAGACAGCGAACTGATGGAGCGCGTCCTGAAGCAGGTGGTCGACCTGGAGAATCGCGGATATCAGTTTGAGGCGGCGGAGGCTTCGTTCGATCTGCTGGTTCAGCGCGCGGCGGGAAAATTCAAGCCGCATTTTGAGCTGCTCCATTACCATGTCGACGTCGAAACCGCCGGCACCGGCGAGACAACCACCGAGGCCACCGTAAAACTGCGGATCGGCGAGGACGTGCGGCACGAGGTGGCCGAGGGCGACGGCCCCGTGAACGCCCTGGACGCCGCCCTGCGAAAAGCGCTTAATGGGCGGTTCCCGAACCTCCGCGGGGTGCACCTGGTCGATTACAAGGTGCGCGTAATCAACAGCGACGCCGGCACGGCCGCCGCCGTACGCGTGGTTATCGAAAGCCAGGACGCCGACGGCACCACCTGGGGCACCGTCGGCGTCAACGAAAACGTCATCAAGGCCAGTTGGGATGCGCTGGTGGATAGCATCGAGTACAAATTATGTAAGGATGCCAATTGAGGATGCGGGATGCAGGATGCTGGGGGCAGGGACAAGGCATTCGAAACCTTTCATCCTTCCCTAATTCCTTTTCAAGAGAGCGAACGATGACGGACGCTCCAAAAATCCGCAACTATCGTGACCTCGCCGTCTGGCAGCATGGAATGGATATAGTGCTAGCGATTTATAAAGTTACCAAGCAGTTTCCTGACGACGAGCGATTTGGTCTGACAAGTCAACTGCGCCGCGCTGCCGTGTCGGTACCGGCCAATATCGCGGAAGGTCACGCGCGCTCTTCCACGAAGGATTATCTTCGCCATATTTCGATCGCCATCGGTTCGCTTGCAGAAACCGCAACCTTCATCGAACTCGCGGGCCGTTTGAACTACGGCAACATCGGCGAGTTGCGTAAAATCTTCGAAATGACGAACGAAGAGCGACGCATGTTGCGAGCGTTGCAAAAGTCGTTGCGCCGCCGTCTTCCTCCGCCGTAAAATTGGATGCCTGTTCCCTGCCCCCCCGCATCCCGCATCCTGCATCCTCACTGAAAATGGATTTCAAATCCCTCGCATCGCAATACGATCATGCAGCGGCGCAGAAGCGCTGGTATCCCTTCTGGGAATCGCGCGGCTATTTCCACGCCGAGGCCAATGATCCGCGGCCGCCGTTTACGATCGTGATTCCGCCGCCCAATGTGACCGGCGCGTTGCACCTGGGCCACGCGCTTAACAACACGCTGCAAGACATCCTCATTCGCATGAAGCGAATGCAGGGCTTCAACACGCTGTGGATGCCGGGGACCGATCATGCCGGCATCGCCACGCAAGCGGTGGTCGAGCGGCGACTTTTTGAAGAAGAGAAAAAAACGCGGCACGATCTGGGCCGCGAGGGGCTCGTCGCGCGGATCTGGAAGTGGAAGGATCAGTACGAGGCCCGCATCCTCTCGCAGCTCAAACAGATGGGCTGCAGCTGCGATTGGGCCCGCACCCAATTCACATTCAACGAGCACAATTCGCGCGCAGTGCGCGAGTGGTTCTTCCACTTGTTCAAAGACGGCAAAGTCTACCGCGGCAAGCGGCTCGTGAACTGGGACACGTTCCTGCAGACGGCCGTCAGCGACGATGAAGTGTTCCATGAGCCGGTGAAGGGCCACTTCTGGCACTTCAAATACCCGGTGGCCGCAAAAGATCGCCGGCCGGGCGAGCCGGAATTTGTGACGATCGCGACAACGCGTCCGGAAACCATGCTCGGCGACACGGCGGTGGCCGTGCATCCTGATCCAGCGGCGGCTTTCGA
The DNA here is from genome assembly GCA_035249585.1 of Lacipirellulaceae bacterium. Taxonomy (GTDB): domain Bacteria; phylum Planctomycetota; class Planctomycetia; order Pirellulales; family Lacipirellulaceae; genus JABDGM01. Next base: position 3,776 of record DATFGJ010000130.1, on the reverse strand, counting down.
CAAAGTCGGCGCCGAGCTGCGCGAAAAGCTGCTGCAAGCGACGGTCAAGGAAAAGGCGGAGCTGGAAGAGCAGATGACGCTTTTGCTAGATCGCCGCGCGAAAGTGCTGCCGCAGCTGGAGCAGCTGCGCGACATGGCCAAGCGCGGCGTGCAGCTCGAGCTGCCGCTCACCGGCCGCACAATTCCGCTCATCACCGACGAGTGGGCCAAGCCGGAGCTAGGTTCTGGTGCCGTGAAGATCACGCCGGCCCATGATGCGAACGACTACGAAGTCTGGCAACGCCATCCCGAGATCGGTGCGATCAACATCCTCAATCCAGACGGCACGCTAAACGAAAACGTGCCGCAACAATACCGCGGCCTCGTCGTGAGAAAGGCCCGCGAAGCCGTAGTCGCCGACATGGAAGCGGCCGGCGTCTTGGTCGAAGTGGAAGACCGCGAAATCGACCTCGCCCACTCCGACCGCAGCAAAACGCCGATCGAGCCGTATTTGGCCGACCAGTGGTTCGTGAAGATGGACGAGCTGGCCCAATCTGCGATGGATGCCGTCACGAGCGGGCGCGTGAAGATTACGCCGGAGCGCTACGCAAAAGGTTATTTGGATTGGCTCAATGAAAAGCGCGACTGGCCTATCGGCCGGCAGCTGTGGTGGGGACACCGGATTCCAGTGTGGCGCGTATCGTTGAATTATGGCGGCTCAATAACTGCCGACAGAAACACGGTTGCCGAAACTCTCAAGCGGTCACAGGAGGAAGCTCCATCTCAATTGCGAAAATACTTATTGGCTGGAGGTTTGAAAGAGGAAGAGTTCGCGATGCAGCTTGACGACGAAATGTTGTACTGTTGCATTCTAAATCCGTTGGGTGATCAAGCATTATCGGCAGTGAGTCAGTATTGGAATGCCCTCGAATCTGCCATTGAATCACGTACCGGCTCGGATATGGCGTCCATCGACGAGTTTAATCTGGGTGAATTTGCGACGGCTGCCGCCTCCATTCCAAGCAGGAAAGTTATTTTCCGAATGGACCGAGAGGATGATGTTCTCGACACCTGGTTCTCCTCCGCCCTTTGGCCGCACTCGACACTCGGCTGGCCGGACGAGACGCCAGAGCTGAAGAAGTTCTATCCAACTTCTGTGCTTATTACCTCGCGCGACATCATCACGCTGTGGGTTGCGCGGATGGTGTTGGCCGGGCTGTATAACGTGGGCGACGTGCCGTTCCACGAGGTGTATATCACGCCCAAGATTCTCGACGGATACGGCGAGACGATGTCGAAGTCGAAGGGCAATGGCGTCGATCCGCTCGACATCATCGAGAAGTTCGGGGCTGATGCGCTGCGGTTTGGCCTGGCGCATCTCACGACCGATACACAGGATGTGAAGTTGCCTGTTGACTTCGAGTGCCCGCATTGTGGGACTCAATTCGCGCAGACCAAGAAGAACAGGCAGCTTCCGCGAATTGAATGCGAGAAGTGCGGCAAGCCGTTCAGCACGCAATGGGCCGAGAAACCGGAGGACAAGGCCCTGCCGCGCGGGGCCGTGGTAAGCGAGCGGTTTGAGCTGGGCCGCAACTTCGCCAACAAGCTGTGGAACGCGGCCCGCTTCTCCCTTATCAACCTTGAAGGGTACGATGCCTCCGCTGGGTCGACAGCCCCCGGCTCCGCCGGGGGTTTTTCCGAGAACGATTTATTGCTCGAAGACCGCTGGCTGCTCTCGCGGCTTGCGACGGTGACGCAACAGGTTACGGACACGCTGGAGCGTTATCGCTACGCCGACGCGGCGCGCACGCTGTACGACTTTGCGTGGAACGAGTTCTGCAGTTTTTACGTAGAGATGACGAAGGCCCGCTTCAGCGTACCCGATCAACGGCAAACCGCCCAGCGCGTGCTGGCGCATGGGCTCGATGTGCTTATGCGGCTGTTGCACCCGATGATGCCGTTTTTGACGGAGGAGGTGTGGCAGTTGTTGGGACAGGTGGCGCCGACGCGCGACCTTCCGGCCGCGGTCGAACCCGTCCCGGGTCCCTCCCTAAAAGGCACGGGAAGTGGTGCCGCCGAAAGCATCTGCATAGCACCGTGGCCGGCTGCGGACACGGCGCGACAGAACGCAACTATTGAGCAGCAGTTCGCCGATTTTCAGGCCGTGCTCGGCGCCGTGCGCGAAATTCGCCAGACGCAGAACATTGCGCAGCGTGAAGAGATCACGTTTTCGGTGCGTTGCGACGGGGCGACGGCCGACCTGCTGCGGCCGATGCAACCATACTTCACCCAAATGGCTCGCGCAACGGCAACCAATCTCGGACAGAACGCCGGCGCCCCGGATGTCGCGGCCAGCCGCACGCTTACCGGCCGGCAAGGCCAGATCGAAGTGCACGTCGACGTCAGCCGATTCATCGACACGAAAGCGGAACGTAAGCGATTGGAGAAAGAGCGCGATAACTTTCTCAAGCAGATCGGCTCCATTGAAAGCAAACTAGCCAACAAAAACTTCGTGGAAAAAGCGCCCGCGGAAGTCGTCGACCAGCAGCGCGCCAAGCTGGATGAGCTGCGCGGTCAACTAGCCTCCATCGAAGCGGCGCTCAAAAGATTGTAGGCTGTGTCAAGTCCACGAAGCATACCGGTCATCGACCGCGGGCGGGTGGGTCACGCAAGCTCGATCATTGCTACGCTATTGACCGTCCCGACGCGGTACTCCACCGGGCGGAGCGGTGAGTTATAATAAATGCGGCCGACTCACGCCGCTTGAATTGCAAAAGGATCGCCGCCATGCCCGTCGCGATGGAATTGTCACGGATCATCATCAGCGAGATCAATGAACAACAGGTGATCTATCTCCGAGAAATCGACGGGACGCGCACATTTCCGATCCTGATCGGCATTTTCGAAGCCACGAGCATCGACCGGCGCGTGAAAGGGTTCGAAGCGCCGCGGCCGCTGACACACGACCTGCTCGTCAACTCGGTCGAATCGCTGGGCGCCGAGTTCCAAGACGTAGTAATCAGCGAGCTGCGCGAGCACACGTACTTTGCCAAGCTGCGTGTACGTCATGACGGCGAGCTCGTGGAAATCGATGCTCGGCCGAGCGACGCCATCGCCGTCGCGGTGACCTGCGATCCGCCGCTGCCGATCTACGTGGCGGAGGACGTGCTCAACGATGTGATCGGAGAGCAACAGTGACGGAGGATGCAGGATGAAGGGTATACCACTGCTTGCTTTGTTCCTGCCCCTGCATTCCGCATCCTATCCGAGCACATCCGCAAATGCCGCCTTAAGGGCTGCTAGACCCGCTTGGCCCTTGTCGGCTGCCACCACCACGTTCGTGCGCACCTCGCTCGTGCTCACCATTTCCACATTGATGTGAGCCTCCGTCAGCGCTTTGAACATCCGCAGGCCGACGCCTGTGTGGCTGCGGATGCCGATGCCCTTGACGGTGAGGATTGCCACAGCCGGCACCTCTCTCACTTCGCCGCCAAGTTCGCCGGAGAGCGACTTGAGCACCTTGCGCGTATGTTCCAGCTCGCGCCGCGGCACGGTGAAGCTGATGTCTGCCAGGCCGTCGCGGCCGATGCTCTGCACGATCGTGTCGACGAGGATATTCTCCGACGCAATCGCCTCGAAGAGGCGGGCGGAAATGCCGGGCCGATCCTGCACGTCGAAAATCGTTATCTGCGACTGCGATTCGTCGAGCGACACGCTTTCGATCGCCAGGTCCTCCATGCGCTGCAGCCGACGCACGATATCCACAGCCGCAGCCTTCCCGCGTTCCGATGCGGGCT
>DATFGJ010000129.1:0-6524 GCA_035249585.1 Lacipirellulaceae bacterium | reverse complement strand
GAATTTGGAAAGAAACACGGAATTGACGCTGATCTACAAGTTGCGTTTGCCTATGCCGCAACTACCGTCAGTACCGCTTCACCAGTCTTTCATAACAATATCGGCGATGACTTCACGATTGTGCTGGATGGTACGGTTACTGAGAGCTATGTCAGTTCACTTCCTCCAACGGGTTTCCATTTGATTTTGGACGTGGAGGACTCTTTTCATTACGACCCGTCGCGTGGCGATCTTTTGGTGCAGTTTCTCGTGCGGAAAAGTCTATTTACAGTTTTGGATGCCTCGCGGAGTCCTCAACAAAGTGTAACTACTCGCATCTGGGCCGAGGGAATTAATCCAGGAAGCGGCTATATTGGCCCCGGATTTGACGATTCGAATCCCTACGGATTAGTCACTCAGTTCCAATTCATTCAAATTCCCGAACCATCAGCCATCGTACAGTTCGGGGCCATGCTGCTTTTGTCGATTGCCCGCCGACGACGATATGAATAGCGAAGACGAAGATTGGCAATTGCACTGAAAGGCCAGGCTAAAGAAGCCAAAGAGAGGCCAAAGGGGACGCAGCTCTTTTCTTACCTCGGCCCACTTTGCGCTAGTATGCGCCATGCTGCGGCGACCTCGATTTCTAAATTGCGCTGTCAACCCGTAATTTCGGCCACCAGCGCCGCGGCCGAAAATTCTCTTGTTTTCGGCCACCACTTCGGTTAGCCTCATACCAGCGGATAGTATACATCCGTTCCTATACCCCGCCTCGCTCAATCGAAGAGGACTGAGGCATGTTTCGTCGATCCAACGACGGCAGGGTCAGCGCTCGCTCCTGCGCCGGGTGCCACTGGCTCTGCCAGTGCTTTTTGATGCCAGGGCCTTGCGGATGGTCGCCTCAGCCCGACGTTCCAGCATCTTGAGTTCCAGTACAAGCTGATGTTTGCTCAACCCTATCGCCTCGATTCCCTGAAGATCGGTCTGGCACTGGCGAAGCCAGTGGCACCCAAGCACCAGAGCGCAGGCCTGACGAATTTCGCCCCACCTGAGGCCAGTTTTGTCCCACCCCCTGGGCGAAACTCCAGTCGTTTCGCCCCACCACCACTCACGAACTTGCAGCCAACAAACGACTTGCAACAACCGGGTGGGGCGAAACTGGCCGAGTTTCGCCCCACGAGAAAAAGAAAAAAATTTCGGTGGGGCAAAAATCAAATGCATGTCCCGATCCCGCGCGGTGCCGTCCGCGCGCCATTCGAAGGTGCGCAAAACAGTGTGGGGGAGTTTTGCGCATCTTCGCGGTTTCCCGATAGAAATGCCACCACGCAATGAATGCGGTGAACCTGAGAATTTGGGCAAACCGGCCCAACCGCCGCCGTTTACGCCGAATAGCCGCCCCCTAAAATGATGCAGGAATCGACGACGACTAACAACTATCAAGCATCACCTGACACCTGACACCCGACACCCGACACCCGACACCTGACACCTAATCCTCCATGGGCATCTTCGACAAACTAAAGCAAGGCCTCAACAAGACCTGGCGCTCGCTCAACACCGACGTCCGCGACCTCTTCAAGAGCGAGGGCCGGCTGGTGGACCAGCCGTTTCTCGACGAGATGCGCGCGATGCTCTTCAAGACCGACATGGGCTACGACGGCGTCGAGCAGATCGTCGATGAGGTGGCCAAGAATTTCCGGGCCCGCGTAGTCACACTGGACGAGGTCGTGGCGACCTGGAAGCAGAAGCTGCGGGCGATCATGGCGCAGGCTGACCCAAAAAGCTCGCCGGGGCGAGATGCTGCGCCGATTCGATTCGCCGCCAGCGGCCCCACGGTGATCATGGTCTGCGGCGTCAACGGCAGCGGCAAGACGACGACGATCGCCAAGCTCGCCCGCTTGTTTCAGTCGCAAGGCAAGAAGGTGCTGCTAGGCGCGGGCGACACGTTTCGGGCCGCCGCCGTAGAGCAGCTCACAATCTGGAGCGAGCGTATTGGCGTGCCGATCGTCACGGGCGCCGCGGGCAGCCACCCGGCGAGCGTCGCCTATCGCGCCACCGAAGAGTCAATCAAAAGCGGCATCGATGTCTGCATCATTGATACGGCCGGCCGGCTGCAAACGCAAAAGAACCTCATGGCCGAGCTGAAGAAGATTCAGGATTCCATCCGCAAGCAGATTCCCGACGGGCCGCACGAAGTGCTGCTCGTGCTCGACGCAACGACGGGGCAGAACGGCATCAGCCAGGCGTTGAAGTTCACCGAGGCGGTGAACTGCACGGGCATCGTTCTGGCGAAGCTCGACGGGACGGCCAAAGGCGGCGTGGTCGTGGCGATCCGGCAACAAGTCGGCCTGCCCGTGAAATACATCGGCGTTGGCGAGAAGGCGGAGGATTTGGCGACCTTTTCGCCTGACGAGTTCGTCGACGCACTGTTTGACGATTTGACGGGCGGCGAAGCGCCTGCGAAGTAATCCCGATCGCAAGATAATCGCTGCTGCTTAAAGAAGCGGACGCGCATGCTTAGTGCTGAGGCACGCGCGCGCCTGCCGACGCGTCGCTTGAGATCTTCATAATTTGTTCAAAACGACTAAGTGGCTGAAATCTAAGGGGTTACATGTTCTTAATGACGCTTGGTTACGTTGCGCGCCGTTACGGCACGATGGTTGCTTACTGTCGAAATCGTGTTCGCAGAAAAGCTTCGGGAGCACGAGAACGACGGATTCGATCAACACTCAGTATTTCATGTGACGACTCTGCCTGGGTCGGACCAATGCCCCAAAAGCTTGGGCGCTCTATCCGCCTGGGAGCGCCCAAGCGGGGGCATCCTTCCCCCGGCGAGTTACCATCGCTGGATCATCAACGATTTCTTTCCAATCCAACCGAATGCCCACCGAGGCTTGGGCGCTCTTTTCCGCCTGGGAGCGCCCAAGCCGGGGCATTTTTTCTCGCCGCCGATCGGCGCCCGTGCCAGCGTGCGGCCATTTTCGTACGCGCCCGACCACTGTGAGCCAGAAGGATGCCCCATAGGCTTGGGTGGATTCTCCGCCTGATCTGCCCAGGCCGGGGCGTCCATGTTGAGGATACGGGATGCAGGATGCGGGATTCAGGAGAGGCATTGGGGAGTTATTCGCAGTCGTTTAAAATGCTTGCACACGCCCGTTGTCTTGTCCCTGCCCCCGGCATCCCGCATCCTGCATCCTCCGCATGAAACTCATCATCGCCATCATTCAGCCGAACAAACTCGAAGACGTCAAGAAGGCGCTTTCGGAAGTGGAGGTCGTGCGCCTGACCATCATGGACGTGCAGGGCTTCGGCCGGCAAAAGGGCCAGGCCGAGGTTCTCTACAAGCGAAACGAGTTTACCGTGAACCTGCTGCGCAAGGTGCAGCTGATGATTGCCGTGAACGACAACTTCGTGGAGCCGACGATCAGCGCGATCATCAAGGGCGGCCGCACCGGGCCGAGCGGCGAAATCGGCGACGGCAAGATCTTCGTGCTGCCGCTGGAAGACTGCATCCGTATCCGCACCGGCGAGCGCGGGGGCGAAGCGATTTGATTTGGCCTATCGCTGCGGGGTATTTGGCAGGCAATTAATGAGACGTCCTCCGAAAACGACGCCGCGTGTTTCTAGGCGGGTCGCCTCATTGCTGGATGTTCGTCAAGCGCGGCGCGGATATCGTGGATGAGTTTCGCCGCGGCTTGCAGGGCGTCGGGTTCGGCAATGTGCTGGGCACTCGTCCAGCGGTTTGCTCGCGGCGGCTCGATCGGCACGGTACTTGGAGAAACCATCTCCGAAGTCGGTGAAATGTGGACGATGAACTCAAACGGCCCCGCGGCCAGCCGGTCGCCGTCTCGCAGTTTGGCGTCAGCAGTGGGCATTCCGTTGATATGCATCGCCGGGCCTTCGCCCACTTGCCGCACCGTAACGCCGCTGGGTCTCACGATCAGACAAACGTAAACCTCGGCGAACTGAGACGCGCCGAGGACAAGGTCGCATTCGCTCGAGCTGCCAATGAGAAAGGCCGGGCTTACAACCGGTCGGCGCCGCCGCTGGGCTTGCCCGCGAACTACTTCCAACTCGACACGCTGTGGGAGCTTGCTATCGATCATGGGAGCACCAGGCGTCCGTGCGCGTGGACCGACCCTTGATCACAATATCGGTTGGCTCCGCCAGAGTTAGTGAGCCTGATTTCGTCGCTGGATGCAACGTTACGACAATGTCGACGTCGCGCGGGGACGATTCGCCACGCGCAGCTGGCCGCGCGCCTTGGCGACGAGGCGGTCGCGAATGGCCAGCTCCTGCCTGCCCGCGGCACGACTGGCCAGCGCAGAGCGGAGCTGCTCGGCGGCAGTTGCCGGATCGATCGAGTCAGCCGGAATCGCGCGATTGGTAAGCACCGACACGACATTGTCGACAACCTGAACGAACCCGCCGTCGACGTACATGTGGATCGTCGAGTCGGCGCCGCGGCGGATGCGCAGCTCGCCATAGCCTAGCCGGCCGATAAGCGGGCTGCGGCCGGGCGCGATGCCCGCCTCGCCGTCGTACAAGGGCAGGGCGACGAACTCGGCCGGCGTGTCGATCACCGTGGATTCCGGCGTGACCACGACGCATTGGAGTGCGGCCGCCGTTGATGAATTGGTATGGGCCATTGTTACTCGGGAGCTAGCAAGGGGGGCTCGGCTGGGCCTCGAGGCTAAACTACTTCTGCTGTTTCTTCCACTGGGCCTCGGCCTGTTCGATCGCACCGACGTACATGAACGCGTCCTCGGAGAGGTGGTCCCATTTGCCTTCGCAAATCTCCTCGAAGCTGCGGATCGTTTCGGCCAGCGGCGTGATCTCGCCCGCTTTGCCGGTGAACACCTCAGCCACAAGGAACGGCTGCGACAGGAATCGCTCAATGCGGCGGGCGCGGTGCACCACGAGCTTGTCCTCTTCCGCCAACTCATCGACGCCGAGGATGGCGATAATGTCCTGCAGCTCGCGGTAGCGCTGGAGAATGGTCTGCACACGGCGGGCAACCCGGAAATGCCGCTCGCCGACATACTGTGGATCCAGGATGCGGCTGTTAGACGCCAGCGGATCGATCGCTGGGTAAATGCCCTTCTCCGAGATCGAGCGCTCCAAGTAAACGAACGCGTCGAGCTGGCCGAACGCAGTCGCCGGGGCAGGGTCCGTGGGATCGTCGGCCGGCACATACACGGCCTGAATCGATGTAACAGCGCCGCTCGTGGTCGAGGCGATTCGCTCCTGCAGCGCGCCCATTTCGGTGGCGAGCGTCGGCTGATAACCGACCGCGGAAGGCATCCGCCCCAAGAGAGCAGACACCTCACTCCCCGCCTGCGAGAAGCGGAAGATGTTATCGATGAACAGCAGCGTGTCGGTACCCGTCTTGTCGCGGAAGTACTCGGCCATCGTCAGGGCCGAGAGGGCCACGCGCAGGCGCGCGCCGGGCGGCTCGTTCATCTGGCCGAACACCATGCACGTCTGGTCGATAACGCTGCGGCCTGTGTCGCCAATCTTGGCCTCCTGCATTTCCAGCCACAAGCTCGTTCCTTCGCGAGTGCGCTCGCCGACGCCGGCGAACACGCTGAAGCCGCCGTGCGCCGTCGCGATGCGGGCGATCAGCTCGGTGAGAATGACGGTCTTGCCCAGCCCTGCGCCGCCGAACAGGCCGGCCTTACCGCCACGCACAAACGGCGTAAGCAGGTCGATAACTTTAATGCCGGTTTCGAACAACTCGGTTTTCGTCGATAGATCACGCAACAACGGCGGCTCGCGATGGATCGGCCAATATTCCTCGGCGTCGACCGGGCCGCGACCGTCGACCGGGTCGCCCGTGACGTTGAACACGCGTCCGAGCGTAACGTTCCCCACGGGCACCTTCACCGGGCCACCCGTGTCGAGACAGTCCTGGCCGCGCACCAAGCCATCGGTACTGCCCAGGGCGACGCAGCGCACGCGTCCGCCGCCCAGGTGCTGCTGGACCTCGCCGGTGAGGTTGATTTTCACGCCCTTGTGCTCGGAAGCCACGCGCACGGCGTTGTAAATCGCGGGAAGGTGGTCCTCGGCGTACTCCACATCGAACGTGGAGCCGATGATTTGAGTGATGCGGCCGATCTTGCCGGTTGCAGTTGCTGTCGCTGTCGCCATAGCAAGTATTCAAAACGTGTGAGATTTAGCACCGGCGGCAACGCCGGCCTTGTGTGTGTAAATCCGGCGTTGCCGCCGGCGCCAAACTAACTAAGCGCTTCCGCTCCTCCAATCACGTCCATCAACTCCGAAGTGATCCGGCTTTGCCGGGCGCGGTTATATTGCCGGCTAAGGCGGTGAATCAGGTCACCGGCGTTCTCGGTCGCGCTTTTCATGGCGACCATGCGCGCGATTTGTTCGCTCACGGCCGAATCCAAGAAACACTTGAACATCTTCACCTTGAAGCTGGCTGGCACGACCTCTTCCAAAATGCTTTCGGGCGATGGCAAGAACTCGTAAATCGCACGACGACTGCCCGCCCTCCCAGCAGTTTGCACTTGCGTGCCCCTAGCTCC
>DATFGJ010000128.1:0-3680 GCA_035249585.1 Lacipirellulaceae bacterium | reverse complement strand
CCTACAACGCTGGCGTCCCCGTGTCGGCGAGGTTGCAGCTGCCTTCGGATCGCTTCAACGGCATCGATCGCGACCTTGGCATCTACCTGCAGGATCGCTGGGCGTTGGGCCGAGTGACCTTGAACCTTGGCATCCGTTACGACCAGTTCATTGGCGAGACGCGCCCGAGTAAGGTGCTGGCAAGCCGTCATGGCCCGGAAGCGGTGTTCGGCGATTGCCCGGATGGCAAGTGGGATCCGGGTGAGCTGTGCACGGGCGAAGTCCAGAACTGGAAGGACATCTCGCCGCGAGTCGGCTTCGCGATGGACGTGTTCGGCGACGGTCGCACGGCGATCAAGTCCAGCTATGCCCGCTACGTCGCCGGCCAGCAAATTGCGTTCGCCAACCAAGTGAATCCAATAGGTGCGCTGACCGCGACCGACACCCGCCCCTGGACGGACCGCGACGGCAACGGCCTGCCGCTCGACGCCGCCGGCAACATTCAGTTCAACGAGCTGTCGCCATCGGCTTCCACTCCGACGTTCGGACGCTTGACGGTTCCGACAACGCAGTATTCGCCCGATCTGCTGCGCGGCTGGGGCAAGCGCGGCTACAACGATGAGATCACCTTCGCGATGCAGCACCAGGTGGCCGAACGCGTCTCGGTCAACGGCGGTTACTATCGCCGGACGTTTGGCAACGCGACGTTCACCGACGATTTGCGCTACGACGCGAGCAGCTACGACTCGTTCTGTATCACTGCGCCGCGCGATCCGGATCTACCGGACGGTGGCGGTTACCAGGTGTGCGGCGTACAGGACCTCAAACCGTCGGTATTCGCACTCAATCAGCCGGCGAACAGCCTCATTCGGTTTTCCGATGATTTCGGCGGCGAGACAAACCTGTTTCAGGGTTGGGACATCAATCTTGAAGCGCGCTTCCGCAACGGCGCGTTTCTGCGGGGCGGTGTCGCCGCTACCGCGCGCACCTTCGACAACTGCAACCTCCTCGCCGCAGGCCTCGACGCCGTTGTCGGTGCCGGCTCGCAAGGGACGGAGCAATACCCGGACGGCACCACGTCCTGCCACCGCGAATACGGGTATCGTCCCGACGCCAAAATGTCCGGTTCTTACACGCTGCCCTGGGACATTCAGCTTGCCGGCACGTATCAGTTCTCGCGTGGCGTTCAAAGCGGTGGTGTAGGGGGCACTTCGGTGACCGCCGCTTGGGCCGTGACAAGCCCGAATGCTGCGGCGGTCGGCGCGAGACCATGGACGGGGACGGCATTCAGGACAATCAACCTGGTGAGAGACGGGCAGGACTATGGCAAACACAATCTGAACCAACTGGATATCAAGCTGGCAAAGCGCTTCACCATGGGCAGGTACCGGTTGCGCGCCGACTTCGATCTCTACAACCTGTTCAACAGCAGCTGGCCGTATACGGTCAACGTGGCGTACACGGCGGGTCCGACGTCGGCGTGGCAGCGGCCGACCAACGTGCTGCAGCACCGGTTCTTCAAGCTCGGAGGACACATTAGCTTCTGACACTGAGATTTCAGATCTCAGATTTCAGATTTCAGAATTAAGGACGAGGGGCCACAATAGCGTCATGGGACGCAGGTGGCCCCTCAACGTTTTGCTATTCGTTATTTGTTATTCGTTATTTCTGCAGTCGCCGAGCGCCCAACACGCCGCGCACGTCATCCCCACCGTTCCCCAATCACTGTTGGAGCGCGCCGTCCCGATTCGCAGCGGCATCGGCGTCGTGCATGACGATGCGGGGACGAAGTCGCAAGAGGCGCAGGCGTTTTACGACCAGGGGCTCGCCTACCTGCATTCGTTTGTGTGGATCTAGGCGGCGCGATCATTCCATGAGGCCTTGCGCCACGATCCGAATCTCGCCCTGGCGCACGCGGGGCTCAGCTACTGCTATGTCGAGTTGAGCAAGCCGGCGCAAGCGAAGCAGGCGATCGCCACCGCACAAACGCTGGCGGCCAGGGCGAGTGATCACGAGCGCCGGCACATCGAGGCGCGAGCGTTGCAAATGGCGGCGGAGGATGCGCCGCGGGACGCCTCACGGCTGGCGGCGTACCGAAAATCGCTGGATGCCGCCATCGCCGCGTTTCCGAATGATGTCGAATTGCTGTTGAAGCGCGGCATGGCCGAGTCGCCCGATCCCGCCGAGCGGGGCCAGGGATCCGTGCTGGCATCGGTACCCTTCTACGAGCGCGCGCTGAAGCTCTCGTCCAATCACCTTGCAGCCAGGCACTACATGGCGCATGCGTTCGAGAACAACGGCCGCATGAAGGAAGCCGTTGATGCGGCGTCGTCCTATGCGTCGCAGGCGGCGAACGTTCCGCACGCGCGCCACATGCATGGCCACGAGTTGCGCCGCACCGGACGCATCACCGAAGCGATTGCGCAATTCGAGGCGGCAGACAAACTGCAGCGCGACTATCTCGCCCGGGAAAAGATCGCACCAGAGCTCGACTGGCATCACGCGCACAATCTCGATCTGCTCGCGGCGTCGTATCAATACGTCGGCCAGATGCGAAAGGCGGAAGGCCTTTTGAAGCAGGCGTTCGCGCTGCCGTCGAGCCTGCTGGTACAGGTGGTCAACAAACGCGACTATCCGGCGTTCCTCGTAGGACGCAACCGGCTCGAGGAAGCTCTCGCGGCGGCGAAGACGCTGTCCTCGCATCCTCATCCGGTAGCGCAAGCCGCCGGTCACGTCGAGGCCGGCTTCGCGCTGCTGGCGATGAATCGCTTCGCTGAAGGGGCCAACGCTTCCAATGCCGCGTTGCGCGCGCTGAAGGCTGCGCCGGATGGGCAGGCGCTCGCGGTGATTCCACTGGAAGCGCTCCAGGGGGAATTTCGTTTACGGACCGCCCAGCGCGAGCAGGGCCGCCAGGGCATGGAGCGCGCGGCGCAGAAGTGGCGGGCGCTGCCCGGACCCGATGCGTGGACGCAGTCGCTGTTCCGCCTTGAAGCGCTGGCCCGTTCGGCGCGTCAGGTGGGCGACTGGCCCCTGGCGGCGCGAATGGCCCAGCTCATGCTGGAACATGATCCGGATTACGCCGGAACCCACTTCGCGCTCGGCCTTGTGGCGCAACACGATGGGAACGTTGACACGGCTCGCAGAGAATTTGCGCTCGCCGCGAAGGCGTGGGCGCAGGCGGATCGCGACCTGGCGGAGCTGAAGACGATTTCAGATTTCAGAAGGTAGATTGCAGATTTATTGTTTGATTGTGGGAAGTGCGATTATCCCTTCGCCGTTTTCATTGCCGTCGTGAAAATAGCCGTCAACTCATCTGCTTCTTTGAGCAGCTTTTCGATCTTCAATCCTGAAGCCACGCCTGCCTCGAGGATCAACTCGAGCCACAACAGCGACTCGTCGGCTTCTTCGAGGACGATACCGAGCTTGGCGACGAACTCTGCGCGGGAGCGGCCTCGGCAGGCACTGCGATAGTTGGCCGCAACCGATGTAGCCGCACGCAGCAACTGGCCACCCACGGCCCGGCCATCCACCGTCATTGGCAGTTCACGACTCAATCGGACGACTTCGACGGCAAAGCGTTTGGTTCGCGCGCGCAATTCGTTGGGGGTCATGGGCGGGCAATGAGCATGCGCAGTGCCATTCTGTTGATCCTTCTAAATCAATCACTTAGCGCCACCCGCCCACTCGGACATCGCAAGATC
>DATFGJ010000127.1:0-17661 GCA_035249585.1 Lacipirellulaceae bacterium | reverse complement strand
CGTTACGCCGTGGCGAACGGCGCCCAGATCTCGAACAACAGTTGGGGCGGCGACCCGTTTTCGCAGTCGCTGTTCGACGCCATTCGCGAAGCGCATGACGCAGGTCACGTCTTTGTGGCCGCTGCCGGCAACGGCGACTTTCTGGGTTTTGGACTCAACAACGATGTCGAACCCTTCTATCCGGCCAGTTACAACCTCGACAATATCGTGACCGTGGCGGCAACCGACCATAACGACCGGCTCGCTGTGTTCTCGAATTATGGCGCGACAAGCGTCGACCTGGCCGCGCCCGGCGTGTCGATCCTCAGCACCACGCGAAACAACTCGTACGACTATTCCAGCGGCACGTCGATGGCCGCTCCGCACGTCACCGGGGCGCTGAGCTTGCTGTGGGACTATGAACCGGCACTAACCTATCGCCAGGTGATTGATCGTGTGCTGGGCTCCGCCGAACCGCTCGACTCGCTGGCTGGCATGACAGTCACGGGCGGGCGACTCAATGTGGCCTCATCACTCGTTCCGGACACGTTCGGCCCGCGCGTCGCTGCCATTCACCCGAGCGGCCTCGCGCTTGACCCGATGGACCGTGTGCGGATCAGCTTCGATGAGGCCATCGATCCGGCCACGTTCACACTCGCCGATGTCGCGCAGTTTATTGGCCCGAATGGCGCCATCGGAAATCTCGCCCTCGTTGCCGTCACGGGCACCAACAACCGGCAGTTCGATCTTCGCTTTTCACTTCAGTCGACACCCGGCAGATATGAGCTAGCAATTTCGCCAGGCGTTTTTGATAAGTTCGGCAACGTCATGGACCAGGATGATGACGGCGTTGGGGGCGAAACGCGCGACGACCTGTTTGTCGGCGAATTCACGCTGGCCGATACGGTGGCCCGATTTGACTTCGGCACCGTCGACTCGCCGGTGGCTCCGCATTACACGCGGGTGACGCGCTACGACAGCTACAGCGCAGCGGTCGGCTATGGCTGGCAGCTTGGTTCCATCGCCGATATCAGCCGCGGTACGGGAACGGATCTCACGCGCGACGTCAACTACACGCACGACGGCACGTTTGCCGTTGACCTGCCGAACGCCCAGTACGATGTCATCGCCACAGTCGGCGACACGTCGCTGGCGCACGACCTGATAGGCGTTTTTCTGGAAGGCGCGCAGTTCGATACGATCACGACGTCGGCCGGCCAGACGGTCACGCGCATCTATCGTGTCGGAGTTTCCGACGGCCAACTCAACCTTCGCCTGGCCGACCTGGGAGGCAGCGACTGGTGGGCCATGATCTGCGGGCTGGATATTGTCTTTGCCGGGCCTGATACAACCGGGCCGCAAATTGTTTCGAGCGATCCGGCCGGCACGGCCAGCGGCCCGATCGATCGTATCACGCTTACCTTTAACGAGCCGATCGACGAGAGCAGCTTCACGCTCGCAGACGTCGTGCTGCTCGATGGTCCCTCGGGACCGATCGCGCCCACGTCGGTGAACCATCCCGCCATCGATCAAGTTGAAGTGGCGTTTCCAGCGCAGAACACGTCGGGCAGCTACCGACTGGTGATCGGTCCAAACATCGTCGACCGGTCAGGCAATCTCATGGATCACGATGGCGACGGCACCGGCGGCGAAGTGCCCGACGATCGCTATCTGGCGGCATTCACGCTGGAAGCTGGCCCCGAGTATGTGGCCCGGATCGATTTCGGCACGACAACTTCACCAGTGGCGGCTGGTTACACGCAAGTTACGCGGAACGACCGGTACAGTGCCTCGATCGGCTACGGTTGGCAGCTGGGATCGGTGTCGGACATCAGCCGCGGCACGGGTACCGATCTGACGCGTGACATGAACTTCACGCACGATGGCACGTTTGCGATCGACCTGGCCAACGGCGAATATGACGTCATCCCGACGATCGGAGACACGTCGCTGGCCCACGACCTGGTGGGCGCATTTATAGAAGGCGTGCAGGTTGATACGATCACGACCGCGGGCGGCCAGACAGTCACACGCACGTATCGGGTGAGTGTTTCCGACGGGCAATTGAACTTGCGCCTGGCCGACCTGGGTGGCAGCGACTGGTGGGCCATGATTTGCGGGCTGGACGTCGTCTTTGTCGGCCCCGATCGCAGCGGACCGCGCATTGTCTCGACCAGTCCAGCCGGCACGGCCATTGGCCCAGTCGACCACATCACGCTCACCTTCAATGAGCCAATTGACGAGAGCAGCTTCACGCTCAGCGACATCGCGCTGGTCGAAGGTCCGGCTGGACCCATCGCGCCCTCGGCCGTGAACCACCTAGAGGGCGGCCAAGTGGAGGTGTTTTTCCCGCCGCAGAACACGTCGGGCGTGTACCGGATCGCGCTCGGGCCGGCAATTCAAGACGGCGCCGGCAACTTCATGGACCAGGACGGCGACGGTGTCGGGGGCGAGACGGCCGACGATCGTTTTGAGGCTACGTTTGCGCTCCAGGCGGGCCCCGAGTATGTCGGCCGGTTCGACTTCGGAACGGCGAGTTCGCCGGTGGCCGCCGGCTACACGCAAATCACGCGCAACCATCGCTATAGTGCGGCCGTCGGCTACGGCTGGCAACTCGGCTCGGTGTCCGATATCAGCCGCGGCACTGGCACCGACCTTACGCGCGACGTGAACTTCACGCACGACGGCACGTTCGCGCTCGATCTGGCCAATGGCCAGTATGATGTGATTGCCACGATCGGCGACACGGTTCTCGCGCACGATCTGGTGGGCGTGTTCGTCGAAGGCTTGCAGCTTGACACGATCACCACCGCGGGAGGCCAAACCGTTTCGCGCACCTACCGGGTCAGCGTTGCCGACGGGCAGCTCAATCTTCGCCTGGCTGATCTGGGCGGCAGCGACTGGTGGGCCATGATGAGCGGGCTGGAGATTGTTGCCGTCGCCGGACAAGCCCAATCGATCGCCTCGATCACCGTATCCGAATTCGATGCTGCGCCGCTCACGCAACACGACCGCGGCACGTTCAACACGAAGTCAGCAAGGATCTGGCGTGCGGCTGTGCCGCTTGCTGACGATCAAAATGCCGACTTGCTCGATGAGCTCGTCGCACGACCGCAATCGCGTCAGCTGATGCAGAACCACAAGGTGCACGCGGCGCACGACGAAGCGCTTACAAGTCTGCTGGACGACTTGCACCAAAAGCCCGCCATGGAGCGGCCATCCACTGCGCCGTTATTGAGCCTTCGGGTGCCATTGCCACTGCTCTGAATTGGCATGTTTGCATCAGTTTTTGAGTATGCCCACGCCGACCCGGCACCCGGAAAAACTGCGTGTCGGGTGCCCGCGTAGGCATGGCACCCCTTCCAAGCAGCTCATTCGCCATGCAGGCATTCATAAGATGATTCTTCACGAAATGGGATCGCAAGCTGCCCCAAGCTGACTCGGCTGTCGAATAACTATCTATTGGAGAGAAATCTCATAAAAACCACGAGGGCTGAAATGGGCAAAGATCAGGGTGTCGAACCGTCATTCAAGATTGAGTGGACAAAGAAAGACAGCGCAACCTACACCGTCAAAGGCACCTACGAAGAAGTCTTTAAGTTCTTTGAGAAGCGCAACGCCAACAAGGAGGAATGGGGGAAGTTCTCGGTAACGAAGCCCAACGTCGCCTTCAAGCCAAACAAGGGTCCCATCGAAGAGGTCGTGCTGAAAATCGGCTACACGATCACGATGCCCAAGTGGTCGGGCTACAACGATGCCACGAAGCCTCGCAAAGAAGCATGGGACAAAATGTTCAGCAGCTTGGAAAAGCACGAGGAGGGCCACCGACTGATCCTCTTGGAAGAGGCTGCCATTTTTGGTGAGAAGGTCACCTCACAAAAGAACCTCGACACGAAGAAATTAGCCGAGCTGCTTAAAGATTTCTCGCCGAGCATCGACAAGGCTCAGAAAAAATTCGACGACGCCACGGACCACGGCGCCAAGAAGGGCGTTTTTCTCCCGGCGCCGGATCAATGCAAGTAAGGCGGTTGGTCGGCACTTCTAGGCGAATTCGTAGGTCCAACTGGATTGACTGAAGCGTTCGGCTACCAGCGATGCAACTCGCTCGCCGGGCCAATCCATAAGGCGGCCGGCAGTCGGCCATGCTTGTTGGACGGCCGCAATGACGTCACGCCTGGCTAGCGGGAGATTCACAAGAAAATCGTTGTGCGAGCGCGCGGCCCGGTATTCCGGCTGCCGTGGCGGCATTCGCAGCAGCCGCGCAACGAGCGACATGTCACAGTCAAACATCAGCGTGCCGTGATACAACATGTGGGTGCGCTTCACGCGCATGCTGTTGCCGGAGAACTTTCTTTGCTCCGACGATTGGTTCACTAATGCCAAATCGCTCGTCCCAACATGGGCGACGCTTCCCACGCGCGCAACTAGCGGGCCGATCGTCGCGGCCAGCCGGCCGAGCACGTACGCATGCGCCCGGCCGATATCTTTCAGCTCCGGCCGCAGTCGGAAGCCCAGCACCACGGCGTACATGAGGCAGCCCGGGCCGGCGACGATGGCCGCGCCGCCGCTTGAGCGACGCAGTATGGGAGCGTTTGTTTCGCGGCAGGCCGCTTCATCCACCTCTTGGTGCACGCGCGACGAGCGGCCCACCACCACCATCGGCTGCGGCGACTCCCAGATCCGCAAAAACTCCCAGTCGGAGTTCGCTTCTTCGGCCCAGTCCAAAAGTGCCTCGTCAAGCGCAAGGTTTTCCGCAGGCGTTGCGAGAGTAAGATCCAAGCGTTGCATGATGCTGTTGTCTCACACGCGCCGGATGTCTGGCAAGGTCACGAGGCGATGTGGCCGACGTTTCAGACGCCGATGAATTGTGGGAGGCGTACCCGATGCCGATATCGGTTGACGGCCTGGCACTCATCGTGGGACACTAAACGATTGCAGTCTGCAAATTGCACCTGGAACGACCGTGGCTTCGTGGCCGCAGCCGACAGTGTTGGCATGCTTCAAATGAATCAATCCGAGGATGACGCAAATCCGCAAATCGCAAGCCACTCTCTTGCGCCCGCGGGCGACGAGCGCTTGCCGCCGGTCGAGCCGCCGTCGGCCGCGTTTCTCATTCAATTGTTCGTCGTGCCGGCGCTGATCGTGCTGATGATTGTCGGACTCTGGCTGTCGGTTAATTGGTTAATTCGGCGGACATCGGGCGATCCAAAAAATCTTATCGACGGTTTGGAGCAAGGTCCGAGCGTTGCCCGCTGGCAGCGCGCCAGCGAGCTGGCCGACATGCTCCGCAACAAGCGATTTGCGGAATTCAAGCGCAACAAGGAGGCTGCGGCCAATCTGGCGCGAATTCTGAATCGAGAAATCGACGAGGCCGCCACGGACGATGTCATGGAATAGGAAGATATCACGCTGCGGTATTTTCTGGCTCGCGCGCTGGGCGAGTTTGAGGTGCAGGAGGGAATTGATGTGCTCGTGAAAGCCGCCGAAACTCAGCGCGTGCCGAGCGAGCGGCTGGTGCGCTATGGGGCGCTTGAAGGAATTGCGGTTCGGACCCACAATTTGAGCCGTCTGGATCCGCCCCAAATGCTGGAGCATGAGACTTTGATGCCAGCGCTCGAAGCGTTGTCAGCCGATGAAGACCCGCTGGTGCGCGAAAAAACAGCTTATGCGCTTGGCCAAATTGGCACGCCGGCCGCGCAGCAGCGGCTGGAAATCATGGTCGACGACCCGCACGCCGACACGCGTTACAACGCCGCCGTGGCGCTTGCGCGTCACGGAAACGCGAAGGCCGTCGAAACGCTGGCCGAAATGCTCGACCTCGAGGAGCTGGGCGCCCTGCGCACCCTCGACAACGAGCGGGCCGAAGCGGGCCGGCGGGCCGTGATCGTCGGCAATGCTCTTCAAGGCGTCGAAGCGCTCGCGAAGCGGAACCCGGCCGCCGACCTGTCGCTGGTAATCGAGTCGCTCGAGCAACTCGGTGCTGCCGACACCCAAGAATTGAACAAGGCGCTCATTCCAACGCGGGCCGCTTCCGAGGCGAAGCGCGTTTTGGACTCTTTGAAATCTAATTTGGCCGAACTTCCTGAATCTGATGCGAGTGAGCGGAGCTCGCTTTCGAATTGATGGCAAGCTTGTATAATAGTGGTGAAGACACCTGTGCTTGCAAGACAAATTAACATGGATTCCGATTTCACTGAGATCACTTTCGAAGTACGATTGCAGCCCGGCGAACCGCTGCGTTTGTCTGAGGATGCGGCAGCGATAGTAGGACCCGGTCATTGGCTCGTTTCGATTCGTCCCGCCGACTCCGCAAGTGGTCCGATTCGTGATCACACGGCCTTTCTGAATAGCTTCTCACCTGAGGACGAAGGCTTGTACGATGACTATTCAGCCGGGTGAGTTCTGGGTGGCAGACATCCCATTCACCAACGCTGCCGCTTCCAAGAAGCGCCCTGTATTGGTCCTCTGGCTGGACGGTCCTGACCTCGTGGCTGCGGCGGTAACTACCGCGAATCCACGGTCGCAGTTCGATGTAGCGCTGGTTGAGTGGAAGTTGGCCGGTTTGCGCCGAGCCTCGACAGTCCGCTTGTCTCGACTAGATTGTCTTGAGGTGTCATTGTTTATAGGACGTATCGGATTGATTTCCGCCACCGATGCCGAGAACGTTCGGCAAACATGGGCGGCACATGTCCGGCCGCAATTCTGATTAGCGCTGTCGGAGGCGTCTCGGGCGCCGTTTACTACCTTCCGCTCAGCAGCCATCGGCGTCAGAGACGCCTCCCAGAATACTTGCGCTTGTCACTCTGTAGCGGTTGTATCGAATGCGACGCTCCTCTTCTGTGCCGATTTGCAACGATGTGAAGCTGTTCCGTTGCACGGCCGCAACCTGTCGGTGGAGAATTGAGTGGACTTGAGAAATTTTTTTCGCTCGTAAAGCGTTGCGCGGTGCGAAGTTTATCTTTGTGATAGCGGCGATGCGTAGCATTGCTGCCGTTTGCCTCGTCGGCGCTTGTCCGCCAGAGTCATATGAGAAGGAGTGTTAGGCGCGGGATGGTCGCCGCGTTGGGTCATTCACGGAGGCTGGATACTACTCGTCTTTTCGCGAGATCTCGGGTCATGACTAGTCGATATCGTCGGGGCGTTGCCGTCGTTTCCATGCTGCTTGCCTGCAGTCCGCAGCGCGAGCTTTACGCGCAATGCGCCACGTGCTGCCAGCCGGCTTACCGTCTTGTTTGCCAGACTGTCTACGAGGAGCGGCAAGTCACCTGCTACCGCCAGGAGTGCGAAACTGTTTGCGAGGCGCGCGAAGTAACGCGGCAGGTGCCCGTGTGGGAAACGCAATCGCGAGAACGGCGCTACAAAGTGCTGCGGCCTGTGCAAGAAACCTCGATGCGCGAAGAGCGCTACTGCGTTCAGCGGCCGGTGTACGAAACGGTGATGCGCGACTGCAGTTACAACACCGTGCGAAACGTCGTGGAAACCTGCGAGCGCGAGGAGCGCTACGTCGTCTCGCGACCGGTCTGGGAAACGCATACGCGCCAAGAGCGATACTGCGTGCAGCGGCCCGTTATGGAAACGGTCTGCCGGCCCGAATGCCGAACCGTGATGCGGCCGGTAACCACTTGCCGGACCGAATACGTCGACCAGGGCTGCTATGTCGACCAGGTCGCCTGCGTTCCGGGTGCGCCAACCTGGCCGCGCCTCAGCTGGGCGCCGGCCACGCAGGTCTGCGATCCACTCACGGGAATGGTGCAATATCAGCGAGGGGGCCTGGTATGGACGGCCGGCTACACGCCGTCGCAACAGGTAGTGCAGCGCGTGTGGCGGCCCAATATCGTCGCCCGGCAGGTGCCTGTCGTGAACTACTGCCCGGAGCAAGTGACCGTGCAGGTGCCCGTGCAGGTCTGCCGCATGGTCACCGAAGAAAAAGTGCGTGATGTGCCGGTGCAAGTCTGCCGCATGGTGCAGGAAGAGTGCGTCCGCAAAGTACCGTACACGACCTGCCGCCAGGTGGTCGAGCGCGTCCCGCGGCAAGTGCCGGTGCAGGTTTGCCGCATGGTTAGCGAAGAGCGCGTGCGCCAAGTTCCGGTGACAACCTGCCGGATGGTCGAAGAAGAGCGCGTCGAGCCGTACCAGGTGCGCGTGTGCAAGTGGGTCTGCGAGAAGCACACGGTGCAAGTGCCGCGCACGGTCGTGAAGCGGGTGCCGGTCACGTACACCTATCGCGTTCCGCGCACGGTGGTGATGCGCGTTCCAGTCGACCCATGCGCCTGCGCGGGCTAAAAGTAGCAGGCACACTCCGTGTGCCGTCCGCCTTTGTCAGTGTTTGCTACGGCACACGGAGTGTGCCTGCTACAAAGGCGCTCGTTGACATCCGCCCCCCGGCCGGTGAGACTATTGCTTTCGCGGTGCCTGTTCTCTGGCGATCGAAGGCGGACCAACAACCGTGAGCGAGCCGACGAACCACGAGCAAGATGCTTCGTTGGCCGGCCGGCGCATTGCGCTGGTCGGCAAGTTGGCCAGCATGTCGCGCCGCGACGCCGAGCAGCTTATTCGCACTGCGGCGGCGCGCGTCGTCGAAGCATCGCGCGACGAGGCCGACACGATCGTCGTGGCCGATGACGCCGACAACCTTCAGCGGCTCGCAGCCGATGACCAGTTGTTGAGCGAAGCCTCGCGCCAGGCGCTGGCTCGAGGCGAAATCGAAGTCCTCCGCGAATCGGAATTGTGGGCCCGGCTTGGTCTGGTGGACGCGGGCCACGGCATCGCCCGCCTGTACACCCCCGCGATGCTGGCCGATTTGCTTCGCGCGCCCGTAGCAGCGATCCGGCACTGGCATCGGCGCGGCACGCTTGTGGCGAAGCGCGAGGTGCGTCGCCTGCCGTATTTTGATTTCGAGGAGGTCCGCGTTGCCCGCAAGCTGGCCCAGCTTCTGGCCGCCGGCTCGAGCCTGTCGACAATCAATCGCCGGTTGGATGAACTCTCCCGCTTGCTTCCAGGGATGCCGCGCCCGCTGGCCGACGCCGCGGTCGTCGTCGAAGGGCGGCGGCTGATGATCCGGCGCGGCGATAATTTCGCGGAACCCAGCGGCCAGCTTCTTATTGACTTCGACGCGAGCACGGCCGAAGAGCAGCCAAGCGGCGCAAGCGCCGGCCCGATCGCGATCCGCTTTGCCACCGGCGAGACCTTGCGCGGCCCTTCGCAGCGCAAGCCGCGAGGACCACATCCGTTTGTCGCCGAGGACTTGCGCTCTCTGGCAGCCGAGCTGGAGGCAAACTCGCGAGATGACCAGGCCATCGAAGTTTACCGGGCAATACTCATCTCCGGCGATTTCACCGCGGACGACCATTTCGCCCTCGCGGAGTTGCTGTACCGTGCGGGCGATCTATCGGCCGCGCGCGAACGTTATTATGCGGCCATCGAGCTGGACGAAGACTTCGTCGAAGCGCGCTCGAACCTGGGTTGCGTCCTGGCTGAGCAGGGCGATTTTGCCTTGGCCGAAGCAGCATTCCGCGGCGCACTGGAATATCATCCCGATTACGCGGACGCACATTATCACCTGGCGCGACTCATGGATCGCGAAAACCGCTGCGCCGAGGCCTCGCGACACTGGCAGTTGTTCATGAACCTGGCCCCGGCAAGCCCCTGGGCCGACGAAGCCCGCGAAAGAATTCGCGGAAGCGGGATTGGTGAGTAACTGATCGAACAAATGTGCCGACAGCGCCCGGCTCCGCCGGGGGTTCTTGATCTAAACTGGCGATGACCGCTCATAACCCCCGGCAGAGCCGGGGGCTGTCATCGGCGCCACGCATGAACGAAATACTCCTCCAGTACAAGCAGGTCAACCCGACGACGTGGGCCTATCTCGCGTCGCTGCTGATGATCGCGCTGTACTTCAAATTCAACCGCGCTTGGAGCGTGCGCAACTGGGACTTGTTCGGAATGATCTTACTGGCGCCCGCGCTGCTCATGGTGCAGTATGGCATCTCAAACGGCGGAGGCCCGCGGGCCGACTTGATTGAACGCGTGCAGCACGCCGGTTACGTCTGGCTGTTTTCCGTGAGCGGAGTGTTCATGCTGCGCCTTTTGCTGGATGCCTTCATGGTTCGCCGCCCGCTTCTCGAAGCAAACCTTTCGGTGGGCGGCCTTACGTTCCTTGGCATCTCGCTGTTTGTGTTTCTTATGGCCAACGTCGTCACCGAAAAGCCCGACGTGGAGGATTTGATCGGATCGCGGCGGGCGGCGCACCTTCGCGATATGGTCGCCTCGCAGAATGACCTCGACCGGCTCTCGACGCACGGGCCGGCGTTTCCGCTGATGTATTTGTTGCCGCACGCCCTGACCGATGCGATTCTCGGACTGGAGGTGCAGGGCGAGTCGCGAATGGACGGCCAACTGGACGCCTCCAACGAACCCGACATGCCCGACGACGATGCCGCGCGATCCGAGGCCGATGCGAAAGTCCACAGGGCGACCGCCCGCGTCATGGCGATCGTTGCGCAACTGGCGATCGTGATCGGCATTGTGCTCGTGGGCATGCGCCACTTCGACAACATCAAAACGGGAATCGCGGTCGCAACCTTGTATTTGTTGCTCCCCTACACGGCCATGTGGACTGGCTGCGTAACCCATGCATTGCCCGGCGCGCTTTTGATCTGGGCCGTGGTGCTCTACCGCCGGCCGCTCTTGGCCGGCGCGATGATCGGGCTGGCATTCGGCACGGTCTATTACCCGATGTTTTTACTGCCGCTATGGCTCACGTTTTATTGGCGCCGCGGAGCAGTGCGATTCCTCATCGGCGTTCTCGCCGCGATCGGCGTCCTGGTGCTCGTCCTGGTGCTGACCTCGATCGACGGACCGATGTTCCTCGACAGCCTGCGGACAATGTTTGTGGTGCGATTCCCCGTCGAGGCAGATTCCGGTGTCTGGGGTCGATTCTGGCGGCCCGACTACCGCATCCCAATTCTCGCCGCCCACGTCGGCTTGAGCCTTAGCATGGCACTCTGGCCCGCGCAGAAAAACCTGGGCACGCTCCTGGCCTACTCGGCCGCCGTCATGCTGGGCACCCAATTCTGGCACGCACACAGCGGCGGCCTGGCGCCGGCCTGGTACCTGCCGCTGCTGTTGCTGACGATCTTTCGGCCGAATTTAGAAGACCGCGTGGCGACGGCCGTAGTGAAGTAGTGGGGTAAAGGAGTAGTGGAGTAGTGGCAGAGATATAGTGAAAGCGAATTGGCAGTGTTCTACTCCACTTCTGCACTACTCCACTTCCGACTATAAATCCCGCCGCACATCCACCACCTGCTGCTTCGCCTGCGCCGCCAGCCAGCGCCGCCACTGCTCCTGGTCATAATCGAAGCTCGCGCCGCCGGCGAGAGTCACTAGCGCGCCAAGCACATCGGGATTGCGCAGCGATCGCGTGATAATCTTCGGTCCGCCGCCGCCGAAGCTCATGCCGCCGCCTTGCGGCGTGAACGTGTACGAGTGCTGGTCCGGATTGCCCTCGGCGATCTTGAACTTGTGCTTCGTCACCAGCGCATCGATGAGCGACCCGATGGCATCCGTGTCGCCGATCTGTCCCAAGGCGGCCCCAGCTCGGTTCACAATTTCGTTGTCGCGGTCCTTCAGCGCCCGAATGTAAGGCCGCATCAGCCCCTGCCGCCCGGACGTCATGAGATACTCGAGGCTTTGATGGCGCAATTCGGGGTCCTCATCCAACAGCGACAGTTCCACCAGCGCATCCACAGCCGCTTGATGATCCAGCCGTGACGCCACTGCCATCCACAGCCGCTTGAGTTCCGGATCCTCTTCGCGCTCGAGCAGGTCAACTACGGCCTCGGCGGCCATCGGATCGCGGATCGACTCGATTTCCGTGAGCGCTTCGTCGGCCCGGTCCTGTCGACGGCCAATGAGCCAGCGACGCAGCCGCTCCAGATGTTTGCCCCAATCGGCCTCCGATACCTTTTTTTCCTTTTCACGCTCCAGCAGCTCGACGTGCTGCCGCGTGACAAAACGCCCCTCGTACATCACGAGGCCGCGGCCGTCCATCACGTCGTCGCGCGTCATCCACTGGCCGTCTTTCTTGCGATAGCCCAACAGGCCGCGCGCTTGTTCGTGATTTGGATCAAGCTCGATAATCCGCTCCAGATGCAGCCGCGCTTGATTGCGCATCTTGCGCTGGCTGCACCATTCGGCCAGCTCCCAATGCGCTTCGACGGTGTCGGGCGCCGAACGGGACTGCTTTTGATATTCAGCTTCCTCGGCGGAGATCGTGTCGACGCGCGCAACCTGCGAGCGCGGAATCGAGATCCGCCCGCCGCCAGCGAACTCGATGACAACATTCTTGTCATTGCCATCGGCCGATTCGACGAGCCGCCCCTCCACGCGCCCGCCGTTAGCCAGTTCAAACACATCGCCCCGCGCCGATTCTGTCAATAGAATCCACGCAACGGGAAAGGACAAAGACAACAGACAGCGCTTCGAAAAGGCGAGCGTAGTCATGATTAATCAGCCGATGAGTCTCACGCTAAGGCGCGAGGGCGCAAGATCGGGTAATTCAACTCTGACCCTTTGCGCCTTCGCGCCTTTGCGTGAGATTTATTCCGTAGTCCCAAAGAACCGTTTCCTCTATTATACCGAGTAAATTACCGCCTCGATTTCCCGACTATTTTGGTGCTCTTGAACCCTGAACCCTGAACCCCTGAACCCTCTATGACGAGCCAATCCACCGCCCAGCACCGCTGCGAATCGCCCAAAAGTGTCCGCTGCGCCGTCGTCACGGTGAGCGACACCCGCACTTTGGAGACCGACCGCGGCGGCAAACTTGTGGCCGACCTCCTCATCGCCGGTGGCCACGGCGTCACCGGGCGCGAAATCGTGCGCGACGACCCGCGCGAAATCGGGCCTCTTGTGCGCCGGCTGGCCGATCCCAGCGCCGTGGACGCCATCATCATCACCGGCGGCACCGGCATTGCCGCGCGCGACCAGACGTTTGAGACCGTCAGCGGCCTCCTTACCAAAACCATGCCCGGCTACGGCGAGCTGTTTCGCATGCTCAGCTACGACGACATCGGCCCCGCCGCCATGCTCAGCCGCGCGGTAGGCGGGGTCATCAACAACGTCGTTCTGTTGACGATGCCCGGCTCCACCGCCGCCGTGCAGCTGGCGATGGACAAGCTCATCGTGCCGGAAATTGGGCATCTGGTGTTCGAAGCGCGGAAGTGATTCAAAACTCGTATTCGATCCAGGTCTTTGAATCCTTTTGCTTCTGCTCCGTCTTGGCCACGCCCTTGTAGTACGTGTATCCGGCAAGGTTCTTGCTCAGCGCATAGGCACAGTTCGGTGTGTTGCAAATCCACAACGCATAGGGCGCGTTTGAATCCGAAAGCGGAAGCAGCTTGCCTTCGTTGCATAGAGGGCAGGTTGGTAGTTCCATATGTTCCCCAGGGCGATATCGCACGATCCTGTGTCACAAAATCTGATTTGCCCTGAAAGGGCAACATATGATAGCCCAGGGCAAGGTCGGGCGAGCAACGCGAGCCTGACCGTCGCCCTGGGTAAACCGGTCCAATATAACATTGAAGCCCTGAAAGGGCGTAATAGCATCGCGTCATTGCCCAACGCCGTGCATGCGTTCGATTTAGCGATGCTTTCTCGATTCGCCCGACGCTTTCTCTAATCCCGCCGCCCCTCATCTGCCGACTTGACCAAGTGCGGTCGCTTTGCGCGCTTTAGCTGATTGTGCATTCACATGCCCATGGAGGGGCCTGTGGAACGTCCTTATTCGATTCTCTTGATTGTCGTCCTGGCCGGCGGCGGATGGTATTTCACCGCCGGACCCGGTGCTGGCAAGCTGGGCGCGATTCTCACCACGGCCGTGCAAGCGCCGAATGGCGGCGGCACGACGCCCGCTGCTACCAGCGCAACGCCCGGTGCACAACTTGCGCCGGATCCGGGTTCGAACGCGGCGGTTCCGGCCGCCCCGAACACCGCCCCGCCGCAGCCCATGTTCGGCGGCCCGGCCATTCGCATCGGCTCCTTCAACATCAAAGACTTCGGCGACACCAAGGCCGCAAAGCCGTATGTCATGGCGACGCTCGCTGCGATCATTCATAACTTTCACGTGGTGGCCATCCAGGAAATCAGCACGCAAGACAATTACCTCATCGACAACTTCCTCCGCAACTTTGTCAACCAGAACGGCCGCGTGTACGATCGCATCGTCGGGCCGCGACTCGGACGCTCCTCGAACACGGAGCAGTACGCATTCCTCTACGACACGGCCGCGATCGAAGTCAATCGCCGCATGGTCTACACCGTGCACGACCCGGATGATCTCTTGCACCGCGAGCCGCTGGTGGCCATGTTCCGCGTCCGCGGTCCGCCGCCGCAGCAGGCCTTTACATTCGTGCTCGTGAACATTCACACCGACCCCGACGAGACCGATACAGAGCTCGATGCACTCGCGCAGGTGTATCAAGTCGTCCGTCGCACCTCTGGCGGCGAGGACGACATCATCCTACTAGGCGACCTCAACGTCGACGACCAGCACCTGGGCGAACTTGGCCGGCTCGACGGCGTGCGGCCTGTGGTGCGCGGCGTGCCGACCAACACGCGCGGCACCGAGCTCTATGACAACATCATGTTCCATCAACCGTCCACGGCGGAATACTCAGGGCGCTGGGGCGTTTATAACTTCCCACACACCTTCAAGCTCAATCTCGAGCAGGCCCTGCAAGTCTCCGATCACCTGCCGATCTGGGCCGAATTCAGCGTTTACGAAAGTGCAACGCCCGGCCGCGTTGCTTCGCGCCCGCAAGGAACTTTTGGCGCGCAATAGCAATTGCAAAGGATGCAGGATTGGGGATGTAGGGCAGGGTTAGGGTGTTCTCGCCGCATCCGGTATCCGCATCCTCAAAATGAGTGGCCGTTTTTGATCCTTGATTTCGGCCACCACTTATGCTAGACTGCTCGCAACGCTGAAAGGTATCTAGCGGAGCGTTGCACAAAGCACGTATCCAAAGAGCCCGAAGTCGGACATCGGTCCGGCCTCGGGCTTTTTTGTTGCGCCGATGAAAACCGACACACAAAAACTCGTCACCCTGGCCGCCGCGCGGAACTCGATCCGCGATGGGGATCTGCTGCTGTTGCGCCGCCGCGGGCTGATTTCGATCGCCGGGCGCGGCGCGCATTCGCACGCGGCAAAGGCCGCCTGGTGGGGCGACGATTTGTTCTGCCTCGAAGTGCGCGAGTGGCACGGCGGCCGGGCCGTGACGCTGGAAAGCCAGGTCCGAAGATTCCCGGCTCGAATCGATGTTTACCACGCCAACCCTGCGAATCGGTGGCCGGAGTACGATCGAACGCGCTCCACCCATTTGATGCGCCGCCTGGCCGGCTGCGACTACGGTTACGCAGCCGTGCTCGCGGCCGCCATGCTCCATCTGCCGGTCGTCCGGCTGGCAGTGCGGGCAGATTTTGAAGATGACGCGGTCGATCGCCGGCCGCCGTTTTGCAGCCAGGCCTGCGCCATGACCGATCGGCTGGGCGGCGGCGTCGACCCCGTGCCGCACCTGGCCGACCGCCTCACGGAGCCGGCCGACCTCGCGCGCAGCCCGTTTTATCAATACGCATTCACTTTAATCCCATGACGGCGTACCTAATGACATTTCGGATTACGGATTTCGGATTGCGGATTGGAGCAGCGATTGCGCTTTTCGTCTGTGCTAGGTCCACGTGTCCTGCGCAGTTGTGCTTCATTGATCCGGCGACGGGCCAGAGACTATGCACGCAATCCGTTGGCAGTGAACCAACGGCAATTTCCGCCAATCCGCAATCCGCAATCCGAAATCCGCAATCGCAAACCGCGTCCGCGTATTGCCGCATCACCGTCGCAGACGGCAGCGCCGGCAGCGGCACGCTCGTGCGCCGTAGCACTTCGCTCGGCTTGGTGCTCACTTGCGCGCATCTGTTCGACAACACAACCGACCGCATCGTCGTCACTTTCACAAACGGCCAGCGCTTCGCCGCGCGGCTTGTGGAGCGCGACCGGGCGCACGACCTTGCTGCGCTGTTGATTCGCCGTCCCGATGCCCAGCCAATCGCCGTCAGCGACGAGGAACCTGGCGGCGTCCTTGCCGCTTGCGGCTACGGCCCCGACGGGCAGCTGCGCTGCTTCCGCGGCAACGTCACCGGACAAGCCACGGCAGCCGGCGCTGTGTTTCCGTCGCTGACGATCGCCGGCGAGGCCCGTCCCGGCGACAGCGGCGGCGGAGTGCTCGACAAAAGCGGCAAACTGGTCGGTGTCATCTGGGGTCAGCGCGACGGCCACACCTACGCCACTTGCGGCCGCCCCGTACGCGAATTCCTAAATCGCATCTTCGGCCGATCCGCTGGTCAGCCCCCGGTCTGGCCGGGGATTGATGCGCCCGACAAAACCGAACCGCCAAGGTCAGATGAAATCGAGTCGCGAATTCGCGCCCGTCTTGCATCACTAGAAGAGCGCCTCAAACAAATCGTGTCGAGCAAAGGCGGATTCTTCCAAGGTCTGTCGTTTGGCAAGCTGCTCGTCGGCGCGCTTGGACTCAGCGGCCCACTAGCCGCCGCGGTCATCATCGCCGGCGGCCTGGCAGGACGGCGCGTCAAGAAGCGGGGAGCCACCCGGAGGGTACCCGGCAAGGAGCACGGAGCCAGAACCGTACTCCACGCTCCCGGCTCCATGCTCCCTGCTTCGCATCCCATCGCCGTCGACACGCCACCACCTCCACAACGCACCATCCCAGAAACGCATTACGTCTCGGTCGAAAAAGATTCGTTCGCAAAGGCGCATCAATGGGCCTGCGAACAGGTCGCGCGAAAGTATCCCGGCGCTACCGAAATCCTCCAAGCGCTCGATTCACTTATCAAACAGCACCTCGCAGCTCAATAAGAGGAGTAGTGGAGCAGTGGAGTAGAGGAGCAGAACAATCAGCTACTCCACTACTCCTCTACTCCGCTACTCCATTAACACAAGGAGCCCATCCATGCCCATCACCAACACCGATGCCGTCCTGTGGTACAACGTCGGCGAGTTCGGCAAAGCCGGCTACGCCGTGCCCAATTGGTCGAACGACGTCGGCAGCCTCAACCCGCAAATTCTGGACTGGACGTATCTCGTCGGGCGCAACCTGTTTCACATCATGCACCATGAGGATGCCGACCTGCGCATCCCGCCGTCGATCAACACGGCCAAGCGGATCCACAAGCTCTACATCCGCGCGGCGAACATCCTGGCCGGGCGCGCCGTGCCGCCGGGCGAGAACAACATGGAGGTCGTCCACTCGCGTCCGGCCGGCGAAGTGTTTCGCGTCTTTCCTGTGCCGTTTTTCCTCGTGCGCAACCCATTCATGCGGCGCTGGGCCGAGCTCGTCCTGATTTCGCTCGCCAAGGCCATGCAGCACACGGAGAACCGCAAGAGCATGGAAATCTCCACGGCCTTCGCCGGCCAGGTCGGCCAGTATATCAAGCGCGTTTACACGAACATGGCGATCGAGTTGTTCGGCAAGACGCGCGCCGAAGCGTCCGCCGACGGCTTCGCGCTGGCCGACGCGGACTTCGCGGCCTACAACCCGGGCGACTTCTTCACGCAAACCGAGATGGTCGACACGGTACCGCGGCTCGACCGCGTGTTCACCGAGGACCGGCTTG
>DATFGJ010000126.1:0-3010 GCA_035249585.1 Lacipirellulaceae bacterium | reverse complement strand
GTCAGAAATAGCGACAGCCGTGCCGTATCCGATAAGCCATCCGCATCGGTGACTGTGGCTAGCCACGCATAAGGTCTGTACAGCTCTGAGGCGAACGGGTGCCAGGTAAACTCACCCGCTGAGGAAATCGTAGCCGGAAGGACGGGAGAACCGGCCAATGGCGCAACACTCCAGGTCAGCCCGGGCTCATCATCGGTGGCCACAAAGGTGTGGCGGACAATCAAATGGTGGTACCAGTCGCCCAAATCGACATCGTCGACAATAGGAGCGATCTGCGCTAGCGCGGAAGCAGCAGTCGAACACAATGCTAACACCGATCCAATCGCAGCGCGAGACAAAGAATTGCTATTCATGAGTAACACCTCAAATCAAGCGCATGCAATCGCCCATTGTAAGGAATGACGACGTAGGTTTGTGACTTTATGACTGCAGCCAGCCCCGCAGGACACCCAGGTCGCGCCGCAATGCCGCCAAATTCTCCTGTGCATCGCCATCGCCCAAGTATTCGACGTGCAGCGAAATGGGACCGGTAAATCCATCAGCGAGCAGTCGCTGAAAGAACGCCCTGTCGACGCGGCCCTTGCCCAGCGGCACGTGCTCGGCGCGGCGGCCAACCCAATCGAAATCTTTCACGTACACCGTGGCAATCCGCGGACGCATGGCGTTGTATACCGTCGGCCAGGATAGGCCGGCCTCGATCGTCGCGTGCCGGATGTCGAACGCCAGCGCGATTTGCTCGTTCGGAATGTCCTTGATGAGACTGTAAATGTCCCAAACGGTGGCGCCAACGTGGTCCGCGCCCGAGTGATTCTGGTAAACGGCTTGAATACCCAGCTCAGCATTCAGCGCGCCTAATTCCTTCAGAGAAGGTCCGATCGCGTTCAATTGGTTCATAACCGACCGATTAAGGTCGTACTTGTAGGACCCCATTCGATACATCGGGATCCCAAGCTTTGCCGCCGTCTCCAACACCGGTCGCGTGTTCGCGTCATCGACGCTCAGCACATCGGTTGTGATCATCGTGATCTTGAGATTGCGCCTGGCCAGAGTTTCGACAAGCTTCGGCAGCTCATCGGTGGCTCGCTCCGGTGGAATGTAGCCTCCCTTGCGCACAGTCGCCTCGATTCCATCGGCTTTCATTTCGGCAACGGCGTCGGCTAACTCGTCGTAACCGAGCGATTGAACGAATTTGATGAAAAGACAGATGGGGTTGCGCGCCAGAGCACCGGCCGCGGGCGCGGCCCTGGTTTGCAGGCCGGCCGCGAGGGCCGCCCCGATGGCAACCGATTCACGTAAAAAATCCCGTCGCGCGATGGGTCGGGTCATCGATGGCTCCAAACTTCGAACTGGGCTGTTGGGGAAAGACATTCCACTTTAAGCCTGCGGCATCCTTCATCCGATCCTGCATCGTAATCAACATTAGGGTAGGAATACAAAACGCAGGCCGTATTCCTTTATTTCTGATTCTTGTATTGTGGTTACTATGTCGCAATCGTCGAAAAAGGCAACTGGCGCCGGTGGCGGGCAAGGAAAACCGACCGACGTCCGCGTCACCGGCGTCGAGCTCTACCTGCTGCCGGTCACGACGCGCGTGCCGCTGAAGTTCGGCACGGAGACGATGACCAGTGTCACTTGCGCGCGAGTGCAGGTATTCGTCGCGGGCCGCGATGGGCGCACGGCAGCCGGTTGGGGCGAGACGCCGCTTAGCGTGCAGTGGGCCTGGCCCGCGAACTTCTCCTACGCTGAACGGCATGAGGCGATGATCGCCTTCTGCCGCCGGCTCGCGCAGGCCTGGGCAGCCTTCAATGCGTGGGGGCACCCAATCGAGATCGGTTCGGCGTTCCAACATGATGTGCTCGGCCAACTTGTGGAGGAGTTTAATCGCGACCGGCCGGAAGGCACGCACTTGCCGCACCTGGCCGGCCTGATCTGCTGCTCGCCGTTCGACATTGCAATTCACGATGCGTACGGCCAGCTTCACGAGCGGCCAGTCTATGCGACGTACAACAGCCAATTCATGAAATCCGACTTGGCCGCGTTCTTGGAGTCGGACAATCCCGACGTGGACTTCCGCGGCCACTATCCGTCCGACTACCTTTCTCAATCGTCCAAGCGCACGCTCCCGGTCTGGCACCTCGTGGGCGGCCTCGATCCGCTTGAGCCTGGCGACCTCACTGGCCGCGAGCCTGATGATAGCTACCCCGTGCTGCTCGGCGACTGGATCGACCGCGACGGGCTCACGTGCCTCAAAGTAAAACTCCGCGGCGATGATGCGGCGTGGGATTACGACCGGCTCATGCGCGTCGGCCGGCTCGGCCTCGCGCGCGGCGTGAAGCACCTGAGCGCCGACTTCAACTGCACGGTCCGCGAGCCGGAGTACGTCAACGAGATTCTCGACCGCCTCGCGCACGAAGAGCCGGCCGTGTACGGCGCAATCCTCTACGTCGAGCAGCCGTTCCCATACGACCTGGAGCGACATCAAATCGACGTGCGCGACGTGTCGGCCCGCAAGCCGCTGTTCATGGACGAAAGTGCTCACGACTGGCGGCTGGTACGACTAGGCCGCTCGCTCGGCTGGACGGGCGTTGCCCTCAAAACATGCAAAACGCAAACCGGCGCGATCCTCTCGCTGTGCTGGGCGCGGGCCCACAGCATGTCGCTGATGGTGCAGGACCTCACGAACCCGATGCTGGCCCAAATTCCGCATGTGCTCCTGGCAGCCCACGCCGATACGATCATGGGCGTTGAGTCGAACGCGATGCAGTTCTACCCAGAAGCCTCCGCAGCCGAGGCCCGCATCCACCCCGGCCTCTACGCCCGCCGCCACGGCGTGCTCGACCTGTCGACGATTGCCGGTCCGGGCTTCGGCTATCGCGTCGAGGAGATCGGGCGCAAGCTGCCGGACCTGGTCATCGCGACCGGAGAAACGCGCCAGATGTGCGATTTTGACCCTTGCGATGACACCAGTTAAACTAGGCTCAAAAGCGTCCGCGGCTGGTCGCGGCGCGCC
>DATFGJ010000125.1:0-3166 GCA_035249585.1 Lacipirellulaceae bacterium | reverse complement strand
TCCGATGACCGGCGGCGCGAGGATCGTCAACGCCAGCAGCGTTGCACTCGAATTGAATAGCTATTCGATCGAATCGCCGGACGGCTCGTTGAATCCCGCCGGTTGGAATTCGCTCGACGACCAGAACGTTAGCGGTTGGCTGGAAAATCTCGGCACCGCCGACCAGCTCGTGGAAACGGTCTTCGAGGGATCCACCACGGTTTCGCCCGGCGGCCAACTCTCGCTCGGCAACCTTTTCACGGCCAATGCCATGCAAGACGTCACCGCGCGATTCGGTACCCTCGATGGGCTGGTGAACCTGCTGCCCGTTGAGTACGGCCCGATTGTTGGTTTGGAGGGGGACTTCAACGAAGACGGCTCCGTGGACGCGGCCGACTATGTCGTGTGGCGCAAGTCTAATGGCTCGCAAGCCGAATATAACGCGTGGCGGATGAACTTCGGACTGACAGGCGGTGGCGGCGCGGCGACCAATGCCGCTGTCCCAGAGCCGGGGATGGTCGGCTTGATTTTGTTGGCCGCGTTCGGCGCGGTTCAGCTCGATCTCTGGAAGCGAGCGGACCGCACGTATCGGCCAGCGCTTTGACCACCTCAGCCACGTCGCGGAACTTCTCGCACGTCGGCAAGTAGTGCGTGGACATCTGCCTGGGCCCAGGAGCACATGAAGCGCGCCGCCGCCCTGGCCGATAAATGTTTAGAACCAGTTTCAAAACCGGCGGCTAGCGCCCCGCGGCTGATCGGATCAGCCGGGTACCCCCCTGGGTGGCTAGCGTCCGCTTAATTCGGGCAGTTTTGAATCCGGCTTGCTATGTTGAAAACATCTGTGGGAGGCGTCTCCGACGCCGATGGCGGATTCAATGGCCACGCGGAATCGGCGTCAGAGACGCCTCCCACAACTATCTGGCCCATGTTTTCAACAGAGCAAAACGGGTTGTAGCCAACGATCAATCGATCAGCTCTTTGGTCGGATCCGTGACTTCGCCGAATCGTTTTAATATCAATTCCGGCAGTTCTTTGTAGATCTCGACCAGCGGCGCGTTGACTTCCTCAGCGTGCTCGGCGACGTAGCTATTGCCCTGGCTGTCTCCCTCGACCAAGAGCGGCCCCAACTCCTCGACTTCCAGCAACCACATTGCTTCCGAGATTCCCAAAATCTCCTTCCAATAGACGTCGCGCACTCCCTTGACGGCTTTGCCATAGATCGCGCCGATCCCATAGGGCATCGTGGAGAGGCAAACGGCGCCATGTTTTTTGAAAACGGTTTCGTACATCTCCTGCGACATGCCGCCCTTGTTGAGAACCGCTCGGACTCCATAGCGCTCCAGCAGGCGGTCCATCCACTGGGCGTAGCGAAAGCCCGCCGTGGCCTGGAGCGAGTTGACCATGTACTTGCCGGGGGCGACTTCCGCGCCGGCGGGTGACGACTGCGTGGCGACATTGAACTGGCCACGGATGTCGATCGGCGGCTCGTGGCCCTCGTCGATCATGTATTTGAACACCCCGTCGCGGGCCGTGAAGATCGAGCCGGTGAGGTAAACGATGTCGCCGGCGCGAAGCTGGCGGACATCGTGCTCGCTGAGCGGGATTTTTAAATGCCACTCCTTCGACTCGCGGTCGCCAGGTTTCGTGGCGCCACTGATTGCGGATTGCGGATTTCGGATTGCGGATTGGCCGTTCGTGATGCCGGAATCCGAAATCCGAAATCCGAAATCCGAAATCGACGACAGGCCCTTCATCCCCTCGCCGCCCTTCGCAGACGGCTGCGGCGCGCCGGGCTCGAAGTCAATTGCCTCGCGCCGATAGTACTCGGTGAACCATTGCGGATCCTCGCGAAACTCGACTCGCCCGTCGTTGTAAATGCGGGCCGTCGCGCGCCGTACCGCATGGCACAGTTCGCTGATGCCCACAGGCAGTCCGCCGGTGTGCGTGTAGGCGATCTCGCAATGGACGTCGAGCACCGGCGTGTCGCTGCGGAAGCCCATGATGCCGATCATTGTGCGGTTGCCCAGCTCGAGCAGCTCCTCTTCAAGCGCGGCCACTAGCGGATCGGGGTGCCGGTCGCCCACGAGGCGCAAACAGGACGCTTCCTTGCCGAGCGTGACGCACTGGTCTTTCGTTCCGCCGATGCCCACGCCGACGATCACGGGCGGGCAGGACAGCCCGCGATGGCCGAACGAGACCAGCGTGTCGACGAAGAAGCGCTTGATGCCCGGGATGCCGTCGCCGGGGAATAGCATGCGGTAGTCGCTGCCGAACAGGCCGCCCTTGTGGACGGCCGTGAGGTCGATCCAGTCGCCTTCAGGCTCGAACCGGTATTCGACATTCGGCGCCATGACGCCCACGTTGGTGCCAGGGTTTCGCCGCGTGAGCGGATGCACGCGGTTGGAGCGCAGCGGCACATCCTTGGTGGCCCGCGCGGTGGCCGCGCGCAGCGCGCGCTCCAGGCCGGCGAACCCGCCCTCGAGCCGCACGTCGTTGCCGGCCTTCACATAAAAGCGCGGCAAACCCGTGTCGCCGCACATCGAGCTTTGCTGGCCGACGGCTACATCGGCATTATTGATCACCGCGAGCAGGGCCCGCTTGGCGTCGGGGTTCGTCTCGTGCTGCGCGGCACGCTCAAACGCTCTTTTCGCATCGAGCGGCACGGCGATGGCCGCACGGCGGTTGAGCTCGTAGGCGACCTCTTCGAGTTGGGAGAACGAAATAGGCATTATGCGATTTTAGTGCAAGAGCTGTCGGATGTCAGTCGTTCGGCACAGATGTTACGACGGTCGGGAACGCTAAGGGGCGCTAATCAACACTAATTTGATCTAGATTGGCGCGTTACCCGTGAAGAGTACTTGTAGTGAGTGCAAGTCTCGAAAAAACCCGCCTACACGTGGCCGGGTCTCTCCGAGACGCGGATAAAAAGAATGATCTGCCGACTTATTAGTCCACCCTGCTGAAGTGCAGCATCAAAAGTTTCATGCGAGTCTTCGCCAGGGCGAATCTTCGATCGGAGAGACTCGCCCACGTGTCGGTCACTCATCATCCAGCACAACGGATTTCAGGCCTGGGCCTTTTACTTTCAGTTCTTCCGGCGTTAGGCGGGTGAATTCGACGGGCGTGAATGTCATCTCGAAGCGGCCGTCCTCGTGTGGCGTGATGCAAATGTTTTTGAGCCAGTCGA
>DATFGJ010000124.1:0-3959 GCA_035249585.1 Lacipirellulaceae bacterium | reverse complement strand
CTGGCGTGTCCGCGGCTCTGGCAGCCGAGAACGGCGCGAGCGCGCTCATCCTCGAATGCGGTTTTCCATCGATGCCCGACATCGCCGCATTGCACTACCGATTCCTGCCAGTGCGCCTGGTCATGGACAATCGATATGACTGCGTCACGCGTATCAAGCGTTACACTGGACCTCTTTTTCAATCCCATGGCACTCTGGACCAACTGATGCCTCTCGAATTAGGGCAGCGGTTATTCGACGCCTCGCCAAGTCCGATGAAGCGGTGGGTTACGTTTCCGGGCCTCGGCCACAACAGCCCCTGGCCTGATTCTTACTACGACGAATTGGCCGAGTTCTTGGAAAACGCATCCCAGGTTGCGAAACCATCCCAAAATGGTGTCTTGTAGCCCGCTTTTCCAAAGTAGGACGATGAACTTCGGCGATTTGGAGGCCCGCACATTTCCGCCCGGCTGCACAAATAGGCGGCGGCTGGGTAAAATGGCAACTAACGGGCCCCACGGCCGATAGGTACGCTTAGAAGTGTAGGGAGCCGTAGCCCCGTCCCCGCCCGGGCAACTTGGTGCGCTACCACGGCAACTGGTCAATCTCTCCCTTGGCGCAGTGAATCAGCTGACGATTTGAGCGTTTCCGAGACGTCGCCAAAATTTCGTCGCCAGTCATTTTTTTGCCTTCCCTATTGCACGACTGCTAGCTATCCTGTGTTTTCCCCGCCTTCCGAACCATTAAATACCCCCCATCCATCCCCATCGCCACGCGGCACGCATTGGCTACGGTTTTCCTACCTCCGCTAGCAATTCGATCTGTTTATCCATCCTAGATCCAGTCGCTACCAACGGCCTCCTATGCTGATTCGGTTGATAGAACGCTCCCTTGTCTACCCCCGGCCGCCGCGCGAGCGTGGTGATTGGCGACCACGTTGGCTGCGCCCGCAAAACGTATGGTTCCGATCGGCCGACAATACCAAGCTGCACGGCTGGTATGTCCCCAATCCGGACGCCCGGCGGTTGGTCCTGTATTGTCACGGCAACGGCGAGCACGTGGCCGACCAGGCCAATCTCGTATTCCGATTGCAATCGTATTTGGCGGCGACCGTTTTCGTGTACGACTACCGCGGTTATGGCCGCAGCCGTGGCAAGCCGCACGAGCGCGGATGCGTTGCCGACGGCATGGCGGCACAGCGTTGGCTTGCCGAGCGCGAGAGCGTGGAAACGAGCGATATTGTCCTTGTCGGCCGATCGCTTGGTGGCGCCGTTGCTGTCGCTCTCGCGGCCGAGCAAGGGGCCAGGGCCCTGGTGCTTGAGAACACGTTTTCGAAGATGACCGACGCGGCCGCGCACTTGTACCCATGGCTGCCTGTGCGACTGGTGATGTCGAACCGTTATAACTCGGTGCGTCGAATCAAGGACTATCACGGGCCTGTGTTCCAATGCCACGGCACGGGCGACGACATCGTTCCCATGGAGCTGGGCCGACGGCTGTTTGACGCCGCGCCAGGCCGCATGAAGCACTTCCACGAAGTACCCTACGGCGGGCACAACGATACGCAGCCGCCGGCCTATTACGCTGCTTTGGCGAATTTCTTGGAGCAGGTCGATCAGCAGGGCCGCGTCCCGGTGCGGCTCCGCCAGCGCGAGCGCCAGCTTGTGTCGTAGTCCAGTAGCCGTGCCACTCCGCGACGCGGATGGTGCGAGTCTACCCCACGGCGAATCTTCGATCGGAGAAGCTCGCCTGCGTGGAGCTTGGCGTTTTCTCGATCTTAAGGCATCGGTTATAGTCGCGTTATGCCCCGCGAACCGATCTTGTCCGCCGATAGTCTGGAGCAAGCCAAGCCGTCCGGTTTGGCGCGCGAGGAGTTGGCCAAGCTGCGCGACGACGAGATCGCACTTCGCCCGCGGCATATGCACGAAATGGTCGGACAACGCAAGGTGGCCGAGCGGCTGGCCATTGCCGTGGACGCCGCCCGCATACGCAGCGAACCGCTCGGGCACATCCTGCTCGACGGGCCACCCGGCTTGGGTAAAACGACCTTCGCCACTTGCATTCCGCGCGATCTGGGCGTTGCGCTGCAGATCGCCAGCGGCGCCGCACTGGCCGCGCCGAAAGATCTGCTCCCGTACCTCACTAATGCCGAGGAAGGCTCGATCCTGTTCATCGACGAGATTCACCGGCTGCCCAAGGCGGTCGAGGAATTCATGTACCCGGCAATGGAGGACTTTCGGGTCGATATCGTTCTCGGCGAAGGAGCCGGCGCCCGCACGGTGAACATGAAACTCAAACCGTTCACAGTGATTGGCGCGACGACCCGAAGCGGTCTGCTTTCCGCCCCCTTGCGCGACCGGTTTCAGACCCGCGAGCACCTGGAGTTTTACAGCGAAGAGGAGCTGGCCGAGATTGTCCGCCGCAACGCGGTCAAGCTGCGCGTCGAGGTCGAGGTAGCGGCCGCCGAGAAGATCGCCCATTGCAGCCGCGGGACGCCCCGTATTGCGAACAATCGCCTGCGCTGGGTCCGCGACTATGCCACCAGCAAGGCAAGCGGCAAGGTGACGCTCGCGGTGGCGGACGCAGCCTTCGCCATGCTGGGCATCGACAAGCTCGGGCTCGACCCGCAGGACCGCAAATACCTCGAAACGCTGCGGCGAGTCTTCCACGGCGGCCCTGCCGGCGTTGAAGCAGTGGCCCACACGATGAACGCGGCCCTGGATACGCTCGTAGACGAAGTCGAGCCGTTCCTGTTGCGGTCCGAGCTCGTGGTTCGCACCCCCCGCGGGCGCAAGCTCACGGCAAAAGCCTACGAGCACCTTGGCGCCGTGCCGCCCGGCGAAGAGCCGCAATTGCCACTCTTCAAGTAATTGCTTCGGTAATACGGTCAATGGCAACCTAGGATTACAAATCATGCGGGTCCACATAACCATTCTCACAGTCTTCGTTGCTATCAGCTGGCTATTCGAAAGCGTCACGGCCGCTGACTCCTTCGAAATTACTCCTGACGTGGTCTACGGCCACAAGGCCGGCCTGGCCATGACGTTCGACGTGATTCGCCCCAAGGAGCCCAACGAGGCGGCCGTGCTGTTCATGATGAGCGGCGGCTGGTTTTCCGGCTGGGTGCCGCCCGAAGGCTTTATGAGCTCGCAGGTGCCCGGCGGCTTCAAGCATTTCCGAGAGCTGGTGGAGCAAGGTTACACGTTGTTTATTGTGCGGCACGGCAGCGCGCCGCAGTTCAAAGTGCCGGAGGCGGTCGCCGACGTGCGCCGCGCCGTGCGATTTATCCGACTTAACGCCGAGAAGTTTGGCATCGATCCCGATCGGATCGGCGTCTGCGGCGGCAGCGCCGGCGGGCACCTGTCGCTGATGCTTGGCGTCGCCTCGGACGAAGGCGGGAAGGATTCCAAGGACCCCGTGGACCAAACATCTGATCGTGTGGCTGCGGTGGTCGCATACTTTCCTCCGGTCGACCTGCGCGAATGGGTGGGGCCGAACGACAGCTTCCCGGCCTTGGAGTTCGATCCGAAGCTGGCCGAGTCGGTTTCGCCGCTGTTGCATGTGACTTCCGACGACCCACCCACGCTTCTCGTGCACGGCGACAAAGACGATTTGGTGAAACTCGACAACAGCGAGCGAATTCTGGCAGCGTTCGAAAAGGAAAAAGTCCCCTGCGAACTCATCGTGATCAAAGGCGCCGGGCACGGGTTCGGGGCCGCCGACGGCCAGCGTGCGTCCAAAGCGCTTGTCGACTGGTTCGACAAACATCTGGCGGCCAGCGCGGATAGCGATGACGCCAACGCCGCCGAACCAGCTGCCGCGCGATAGTGCGAGTCTGCGTCGGGCGTGGTCGAACTGAGGGCGCGGCGGTCGAGCGGTTTGGGGGCCAGAGGCATGAGTTTCGCCCCACTAAAATTTTTTTCTTTTTTCACGTGGGGCGAAACTCGGCTAATTTCGCCCCAGCGCGCCCGCGCAAGTCG
>DATFGJ010000123.1:0-2176 GCA_035249585.1 Lacipirellulaceae bacterium | reverse complement strand
CATCGCGCCGGCCAGTTCCTCGATTTGCCAGGGGCGCTTCGCGCCGCACAGCGCCGAAGTGATGCCGGGCTGGCTGATCGTCCAGTTGATTACGAGCTGCGCAACCGTGTGCCTGCTGAGTGCCGCCGCTTCGCGAAGTCGGGCGACGAAATCCTGGTTCTTCTGCCACTCGTCGCCCTGGTACATCGGGTAGTTGCGGCGGCTGTCGCGCTCGTGGAATTGATGATCGCGCGCGAGGCGGCCGGCGAGCAGTCCCTTCATCAGCGGCCAGTAGACCATCACAGCGATATTTCGTTCGCGGCACCAGGGAATGGTGCGCTGTTCGATATCGCGCTGCAGCTTGTTGTACGGCATTTGCACGGCAGTCAGCGGGCAAATTTTTGCGAACGCTTCCAGCTCATCGATTGTGCAGTTCGATGCGCCGGCTGAACGAGTCTTTCCTTCCTGCACAAGCGCGCTCAGCACGCCGGCGGAATCTTCGATCGGCACGTTTTCGTCGGGCGCGTGGAGATAAAGCAGCTCGACTCGGTCAGTGCCCAGTCGACGGAGGCTTTCCTCACACTCGGCACGGAGCCGCTCGGGCCGGCCGTCGTTGACCATCGCGTTTCCTTCGTAGTGAATGCCGCACTTGGTGGCGATGACCATCTCGTCGCGGCGGCCGACAACCGCGCGGCCGACGAGCGTCTCGCTCTCGCCGCGAGATCCGTAGACATAGGCCGTATCGATGTGATTGACGCCGACATCGAAGCATGCCTGGATGGTTGCGATACTGTCGGCTTCATTCGTGTCGAGCGTCGTCACACCGGCAATCGGCCAGCAACCGAGCGCGACGGGGGATACCATGATGCCAGAATTTCCGAGAGGGCGCCAGATATCAAGGTGGCGTACTTCCGACACTGATATTTCCTTTATTACCGCCTCGCCGTGTAACTGCAACAATCGTCCGGGCAAACATCGCAGCTCGGACCAAGGCGACCCAGTGACAGCCTTTGCGGAGAGTCGGACGTGCGCTCGACGACGAGTTCGCGAATCATTTGTACAAAGCGGGGATGGGTGCCCACAGTGGCGGCGCGCACCATGTTAATGCCCAGCCGCCCGCAGCGCTGCGCTAGCTCCGTATCCAGGTCATACAAAACTTCCATGTGATCGGAAATGAAACCAATCGGCACAACGACAACGTCTGTCAACGCGGAAAGCGCGTGCTGCTGCTCAATGAAATCGCCCACGTCCGGTCCTAGCCAGGGCTGCTGCGGCGAACCGCTGCGGCTTTGATAGACCACGTGCCATTGGTCCGCCACTCCCGCCGTCAGCTTGCGCGAGAGTAATGTCGTTACCCCCTCGGCCACGAGGCGGCACGCCTCGCGCAGTTGTAGTTCGTATTGGGAAGCCTGAGCCATGGCCAGCGGGATGCTGTGCGCCGAGAAAACCAACAAGGCCTCATGGCGGCGCTGCGGCGGAATTTGCTGTAATGCTGCCTCCGTGGACTCGATCATCGGCTCGATGAACCCGGGATGGTTGAAGAACGCCCGCAGCTTGTCGACTTGAGGGGCCGAAGGACCAACTTGTT
Organism: Lacipirellulaceae bacterium; assembly: GCA_035249585.1. Taxonomy (GTDB): domain Bacteria; phylum Planctomycetota; class Planctomycetia; order Pirellulales; family Lacipirellulaceae; genus JABDGM01. The sequence goes on along the minus strand of DATFGJ010000123.1, from coordinate 609 downwards.
GTTGGGCGCGGAAAATATCTTCGCGGTATTGCCGGCAGCTGGAGTATGAGCTGTACGGGCTGGTCACAAACGCAAGCGCGCGCTCGACGCCGTCCTCGGCCATCTTTCGAAGCGTATCGGGCAGAAGCGGGTGCCAGTTTCGATTGCCCCAATACACGCGCAGTGGCGGGCCATTGTCGGCCAATTCGCGCTCGATTGCCGCGATCAGCCGCCGGTTCTGCTCATTAATCGGGCTGCGGCCGCCAAAATGATGGTAATGCTCCGCCACCGCGAGCATTCGCTCATGCGGCACGCTGCGGCCGCGCAAAACGTTTTCCAGGAACGGCAGGACGTCATCGGGTCCATCCGGCCCCCCGAAGGAAACGAGAAGGAGAGAATCGTACGGAGGGTGCATCGGACGGTTCAGGGTTCAGGATTCAGGGTTCCGTTCCAAAATCTTGAACTCTGAACCCCAAAACCTTCCTTTCATTAATGACCCCGACGGGACTCGAACCCGTGTTACCGCCGTGAAAGGGCGGTGTCCTAGACCGCTAGACGACGGGGCCTGCCGCTTCGCTCCCCGTAGGGGCGACGGGTTCAAGTTAAACGGTCGGGCAGGAACTCGTCAAG
>DATFGJ010000122.1:0-10856 GCA_035249585.1 Lacipirellulaceae bacterium | reverse complement strand
GTGCTGCGCCGTGCCGCGGAACAGCAGCTTCTCGTCGGTGGCGCTCTTGGTGATTTGCATCGCACCGTCCGGCGTTCCAAATGCGTCCGCCGGGATGCCCAGCATCTGGCGAATCGTCGGCATCGCCGTGTCGAACGTGAGATACTTCAGTTTGAATTCGCGCAGCCCAGCGTTCCCCATTTCGGGCTGCTCCACGGCGTTGACGATCGAACGAATCGTTCGCAGCCGTCCGGCCGTCTCCGTCACCTGGATCTGCCGCGCTTGGGGCAGCGTCACGATCTTGCCTTGCGGGCCCAGCACCTCCTGAATCTCTTCGGCCGCCTGCTCGGGCGTCATGTTCCATACGGGGAACAGCACGCGAACGAGCTCGTGCTCGCCGCGCTGGTCAAGCTCCTCGAGCGGCACATCGGGCACGAGGTTCGGCGGAATGCCGTCCTCTAAATTCACCAGCACAAGCATGCGGTCCTTACGAACGAGCGTGTAACCCTTGGTCAATAGCACGCTGTTGAGCACGTCGAGTGCTTCGGCCGGCGTGTAGCTTCGCGAATCGCGATAATTGAACGTGCCCGGCGGCGGCGCTTCCACGAGCAGCGAAAGGCCTGCCTGGTCGGCGAACCAGTCCAGAACGTCCTGCCACGGCTGATAGCGGAAGCTGAACGTCAGCCGAACATCGTCCGAAAGCGGGGCCGATTCCTTCGCCGCCGAGTCGGGTTTTGCCTCGGTCGCGGCCGGAACCGCCTCGGCCTCGACGGGTGCCTGAGCGTCATTTTGGGCCCAGGCATAGAGGGCACTGGAGCCAATCACGCTTGCGCAAAGGGCAGCGAGCCGTAGGTATCGCATAGTCTTATTGCCGCATTCGCCGGGCGAAATGCCCTCGCCTTCGATCGGCGGAAATGGGTGTAAATCCTTGGTTGCGTTGAAGATATCGCCGGTCATCCCATGATACCAACCGGGCCGCGCCAGAACCACGAAAATCGAGGGGCCTGCGACCCGCCGGAAGACCCAATAGCACCAATTCCGCACCGCCGCGGACGCACGCTATCCCACAACTTCTAACCCCGCCAACAGCCCGGCGGACCGGTGGCAACCAGCGGAAAATGGCGGGGCTGCCGTACAGCTAGCCCGAAAAAGAGATGCCCCAGCCGATGCGCCCGTGACCGTGATGGCGATGGTGGTGGTGGTGATGAAAATCGAAGTGATGGGGCGGCCAGTACGGCCGGCCGTAATAGTACTCTTCGACGATCACCGGCGGCGGCGCGACGTGGACAGGCACCTGGGCCACGCGCGGGCTCTGCATCGCCTGGATCACATCCGGCGAGACGCCCTGTTGCGTCAAATAGATTACATCCTGCGCGCTGGGCGGCTGGGCCATGCCCGAGGTATTTACGTAGTTGGCGATCAGTCCCGGATTGACACCGGCCTTTGTCATCGCCACGACTTCGCCGATGTTCGCCTGGCCCTGTGCGACGGGCCTGCCAAGCTGAGCCGCGATTTCGGCGCGGTTGCGCGCTTCGATGTCATCCAGCGCGCCGCCAATCGCGCCGCCCGTGAGGGCGCCAATGCCGGCCCCGATGACCGCGCCGCCGGCCGTTTCACCCAGCGCATCACCCACCAACGCGCCAACGCCGGCGCCAGTCAGGCCGCCGACCGCCGCGCCGCGGTCGGCATAATAGGGCGATTGGCACCCCGCCAGCACGGCCGCAAACGAGCAGCCGGCCGCAGCCAGCCATAAGCGCAGCTTGGTCAACATTCGTCGAGCTCCAGAATCCCCGCGGCCGCGGATAGTCGCAGCCGCATGAGGCCCGGTCAAGAGAAGTCACTGCAAGCTGCTAGCGACGGCACAAGTCCGCTGCTGAAACCGAGTCCAGTATTTGGGGTCCACCTCAGCCAAATGTAACTCGCCGAAGTGTGCCGGCAGACGAACGCATTCGTCACAGCGTTTCTAATGGCCGCGCCTTCGCATTCGGGCGGCAACCATTGGCAACCCAAGCGCTAACATGGCCAGCCCGGACGGTTCGGGTATTGCTTCTGCCAAGGTCGTCGTATCCTGAACGACGAACCGCCGCATCATTTCGTGATCCTCGTGCGACAGGATGTGGCAGTGCCATACGTATTCGCCGGGACGGTCAAACTTGGCAATAAGCCGCGTCACCTGGCCAGGAAACATCAGCACCGTGTCCTTCCAGCCGGCCTCGTTTTCAGCGGGAGACTTGGGTTTGCCGAGGAGCCGAATATTATCAAGAGCGCCGGTCATCAGATCCTGACTGGCCCTAAACTTTTGCCGACTCAAAACTTGGAAGGCAACCAGGTGCAAATGAATTGGATGGGCATCCGGGGTGGAATTGAAGATCTCCCATACCTCCACGGAGTTGAGTTGGGGCATTTCAGTCGTCGGATCATCCCACATCATGCCGCCTTCAGCCGTCGTGCCGAGCATCGGCTGCAGGCGGCCATATTCGTCCTCACCTTCAAAAAGGAGCAATTTCCGCTTCGGGCCGTTACGTACCAACGGATCAATGGGAGAATCGAGCAACGTATCGGGGATTTGATGCTCAGCTTCCGTCGTGCCGGTGACGCGGAACGCCATGATTTGCCCCGTTGTCCGCGGGTCTACCACGGCTCCCTTCGGGAAGGGCGATCGCGCGTTATTTCGCATAATGAGCGTCTGGTTAGCGAATTGTGAGAAGTCGACGACCACGTCGGCTCGTTCGCCCGGCCCAATCACGAGTTGATTGCGCGGCACGGGGGCATATAGCAGCCCGCTGTCCGTGCCAATCTGCTGGAACTGCGGGCCGGACCCGATTCGCAGATTGTAGAACCGGGAATCTGAACCATTGAGCATTCGCAATCGGTACACAGTCGGTTCAACATCCATTACCGGCCACGCCACGCCATTTACCAGAATGTGGTCGCCAAAGAATTCGGGGAGGACGCTTGGTTCCGGCGCTCCCTCAACTTCGGGCTCCGACGGGTAATAAAGCTGACCCTCCTCGGTAAACATGCGATCTTGAATGACAATGGGGACCTCGTATTTGCCTGCCGGTAAACCGAGTGGATTATTCGCCTGGCCTGTGTCACGTTCGTCGCGCAGGATGTAGAAGCCGGCCATCCCGGCGTAGACATTCAGGCGCGTGATTCCCAACGCATGATCGTGATACCACAATGTGGCGGCCCGTTGATCGTTTTCGTAGCTATAGGTCTCTTTGACCCATTGCGGCCCCTTTTGTGCAAATCCCGGCGTGAACCAGAATTCGGGCAAGCCGTCGCTGGCCGATTCGCTGTGGCCGCCATGAAGGTGCGTCACGATGGGTACCCCACTATCCGGATAATTGTCCGGTTGGGCCCAATGCAGGGATGTGTCTACAGGCAGTAGATGCGGAAGCGGCTGGCCAAAATCGTTGACCAGATTATTCGTCCAACGAACGGTTATGGGTTCGTTCACAAGCGCCTGAATCGTTTTACCGGGGTATGTGGCCGTGTCGGCTGAAGTCCCGTAGCCCCATACCGTCGTAGAGAGCGGCTGTTTCGTGATCGGGTCAACCAATCCCAGATTTTGGGAAGTCTGAAAGGCGCCAATTTCATAATGTGAGCCGCCCAGTTCTGTCGGCTGGAAGATAAAACTGGGATCCAGCGGATTCGGCAGAGGGTTGACGAACTTGGGTTGCGTCAATGGATTTAACAAGGCGATCGAATTCGCCCAGCTGAGATTCGTCGAACCAAAAAGCAGCAACAAAAAAACTGTGCGGACCGAATGGTGATGGTTCATGGCAAGAATCCTTTTGGAGATGCATAGCAGCGCAAGCCGTGACCGGACGCCGACGTGCTGGACGCGCATAGCATCAGAAAATGGCTCGTGCGCTAATGCAAGCGATGCGCCGCAAGCCAACTGAAAGCGGTGCGGAGCGCCGTGCCCTTCGTCTTACTGGCAATATCAACCGTAATTGTCGACGGATGCATTGCCCGTGTTGGCGAAGAATAAGGACCAGACAAATTGCCAAGGCGTTGAGAGCGCGCCCGCTTGCCACACAACTGTGCGGAGCAGCACATCCCTATTGCCCGAATTGGGGGGCATTGCGTTCTACGCTCTGCCGGATCTCTTGCCGTCATGCGATTTGGCGGCCAGCTTCTTGAGACTTAAGAGGCCTGTCGTCGCCATTTGCAGAAAAGCCGGACCGCCATGGAGGAAAACGGCCCACGACAATGGTGACGGTGATGAAGAGTTTGTTGTAATTCGGATGTTCTAAAGCAGCATTCTGTTGCCACCGGGGTTTTTTGATCGCTCGAACGAAAAGGAAGTAGTGCTCATGATTAGCTTCTCACGTTTCACTTTGATGTTCGCTGTCGCTCTGGTGCTCCTCGCCCGCTCAGTATCCCACGCGGACATCGTGTTTAACAACTTTGGGCCGTCGGATGCGTTCGGCAACTCGGGGCTTTTACTTCAGGGCCCTGATGTCAACACGATTGGCGATGTGAATCAGGCTGCTGCATTTACGGTTGGCCCAACCGGTGCGCTGTTGACGAGCGTCCAACTGGGAGTCACTTCGGGCGGGCCTGGCCCTGCGACTGGCCCAGTCAACGTCGTGGTTGCTGCAGACGCCGCAAACTTGCCCGGCGCTGCACTTCAGAATTCCATTGTCAATGTCACGATGAATGGCAATCAAGTAATCTCCGCCGGCTTCCCCGCTACATTATTCCTGGCCCCCAACACTCAGTATTGGGTCATCGCGGACGCTGAAGGCACGTTTGACGGCGGTTGGAACTTTAACAGCATCGGCGAAACAGGGCTGACTGCCGGCCAGACGGAAGGCTTCGCCTGGTCGCCCCACGCCGCGGATCAGCGCTTTGCTTTTCGTGTGCAGGGCCGGCTAATACCTGAACCGACCGCGCTCGCACTCGCGATGGTTGGCGCAATCGGGTTGCTTTCGTGCAGCCGAAGAAACCGCATCTAGAGGATAAAGACGGTACGTGCCGTTAACCCCTCGTCGCGATGACTTCGAGGTACCCCGCGTGGACCTCCGTTAACCCGTCCCCGCCGGCGCGGTTATGTGCCGACCAGACCTGCTCCAGGTCGCGCCGCAACGCGGCTTGCCCGTCGGCATCGAGCGCGCCGAAAGCGCTGCGCACCGGCCCGAAATATGTCCGGAAGAACTCCACGACCTCGCCGGGCGCGAACGGATACCGTATCACGCAGATTCGTTCGGCCATCCGCAGATCCGCTACTCCGCTGCGCAGACGCTGCCGCACGATCGCCTCGTCGCCCCATTGCCCGGGCGGCGGCACGCCGGGCGGGGGCGGGACGTGCTTGCTCACTGTCTTGAACATCTGCCCCGCGAAACCATCTGGCGTCCAGTTCGCCATCGCGATCCGCCCGCCCGGCCGGCAGACGCGAACCAGTTCCCTAGCCGCCACTTCCGGTCGCGGCGCGAACATCGCGCCGAACATGCTGACAACGACGTCGAACGACGCATCCGCGTACGGCAGTTGCTCGGCGTCGCCCTCGTCGAACTGAACCGTCAGCCCCTCTGCGGCCGCCCGGGCGCGCGCCTGCTCGAGCAGATTCGGGGCGATGTCGACGCCGGTCACGGTCGCCCTACCGCGCGCCGCCGCAAGGGCAACGTTCCCGCTGCCGCACGCGACGTCGAGCAGCCGCGTCCCCGTCTTAATTGCCAGGCGGCCGATGAACTCATCCGCGCACGACTCGATGCTCTTGGCGACCCGCCCATAGTCCCCGTCCATCCACGTGTCCTTTAGGCGCGCTTTGAGAGATTCGATACCCGGTGTAACAGCTTCCACGAAGCACCTCCTTTCAGCGTTGCCCGGTGGGCCGCTGAACAATCGCGGCTCCGGTGCAGCGGTTTGTTATGCCGTGTTTGGCCAGCTCACATCAACGTGGACATTGTTGAAGTCCGGATCATCCAAATCGCCGCCATGTCGGATGACGCCACCGAATGGCAACGATGCAAATTTTAATCGCTTGACTGTCGAGAACAACGTGTCCGAACGCCTGATCAGAAAAGGATCAGAAAAGGTGTCAGAAACCGACTACGCGATTCGGTTCCTGACACATTTGTTTCACCGATCTGGTTGAAGTCGCGAGCTGGCTTTTTCTTACGTGAGCGGTTTGGCATAATTCAATTATGCCTGTCAGCCTGATCGAGATTGGAGTGCTTATGGCGAGAAGAAGGCGACTAAAGCGACTTAAGGAAACAAAGAACGCCAAATCGCGCAAGCTGTCTGACCCGAAGGACAAGGACGATCCGAGATGGGTTAAGCGTCGCTTAGACCGCTTGGATCAAGCGATAGCTAAGAAGGAAAAGTCAGCCGAACACAAACGCGAACAACGGAAAGTCGGTCGAAACCGTCGCGCCAAGCGAGCATCCGATTCCTGATTTCAAACTGGCGCTCTACCACGTGGGAAAATGCTTGACGACGGCGGAAGGCCAAGCCTAAACTCAGGCCTCGATAGAAATTACATTCCTATCAGTGACGTCCGGTACTGATCATTCGCCGCTGGTTTCTCCACGTGATTCAGGCGTCATCCCTTACGGGAATTCTGCGCCGTGTCGGTTGATGCTGCGACTCCTGTTTCCGTCATTGAAGGCATTGGGCCTGCCGTTGCAGCTGCGCTCGAGACGATTCGTGTCTATTCCGTGTTCGATCTCTTGCGTCGCAGCGTCGAGCAGCTAGGCGCCGCGGTTCAGTCACTGGCCTCGGAGGAGCAGGTCCGCTCTTGGAAATCCATGGCCATGCTGCTGCAGGTGGCCGAGCTGACGCCGCAATGGGCCGAGGCGCTTGTTCTAAATGACGTTCAGACGATCAGCGAACTCTCGCGCAAGAGATTGCCTGAAGTCGCCGAGCTAATGCAACGCGCGCGGGAACAGGGTCTGATTCCCGACACGCCAACGAGCGACCAGATCGCCGAGATGATTCGGGATGCCGCGGTCATTACTCACTCCGGATGTCTGACTGGCACGTTGGTCGACGCCGAGCGCCGAGCGATCGCGGGTGCGGCCGTCCGAGTTGGGCAAGCGCAAACTCAAAGCGACGCGCGGGGACGCTTTCGAATCCTCCGCATCCCGCTGGGCCGCGATATTCCACTTCGCATCGACCATCCCGACTATGAAATGCTTCTCGTCGAGAGGCCGCGCATTGCGATCGATGCGGACGTCATCGAAGTTCACGTGATTCAACTGACGCCGCGATCGGCCGGCACAGAACCCGCCGCGCCCGTGCGGCTTTCCGAGCTCGATGGCGATGAGCTTCCGGTCTTCGACGGCCAACAAATTCGGCACGTCACGATCGGGGCGGATCAGATTCAGGCTGGCGACATTCTTATGGTCCGCGAGTTCTACGCTTCAAGCACTGATGTTCAACTCGTCTCTCGGCTCAAAGCCTACGAGAACGGCCAGGTGCTGGTCTATGTTGTTCGCGTGCCCGTGGCTCGACTTCCCGGTGAAGTGCGGTTGCGCGACCATTTTCGATTCGATGGCGCCGAATTCACCAAAGTCGAAATGAACCTGGTCGCGATGCATCGTTACAAGACCCGCTTGCGCATGCGGAAAGCCTTTGCGAATCGACCTCAGCCGCAAACACCCGAAGAGCAAATCGCCGAAATCCAAGCGCGGTTCAACTTTTTCCTTGAACAGGGCTTTCTTGCCCGGCGGAGGCCGTCGGTATGAGCTACGAATACACGAGCAGCGGCGGATGCGCCCGGTGTGATGCGATGGAAGGCTACTACGACCAGGAGCCTCCGCGTCCTCATCCCAATTGCCAATGCCAGATCACCGCTGTCCAGTCGATCGGCAGTCACCACGGGATTTCGCACCAATACTGGTACGATTGGCTGTCAAACGAGCAGATCGATGATGACGTTGTGATCATGCATTACCAGATTTTTGTAGACTGCTGCACCTCAGGCAGAATCGTGGAAGTCGGCCCGGAGGGCGATCCTACGGAAGTGGAACTGGAGGATCATGTCGTTCAAGGCCTATTCGATTTTGAATATCATCGCGCAACGGGTGATGATCCCGGAAACGTAAAATTCGAGCAGGAACTCGCACGGTTCGAACAAGAACTGGAGGACGCATTCGACGAATTGTCGCAAAACTGCCCGGATCCAGATTGCCTGTTCGTGTGATCCAAAGCGCCGCGGCTACCCGCCGGCTAATGCATCAGCCGGCGGGCGCTAGCCCCGGTTTTGAAACCGGTTCAACTGAGAATGCACCAGGCATGATGTCCTCGGCGCAGCACGCCCCGCGCGTCGACCTTACCATATTCTGTGGCCGGTTCCAAACTTTTTCTGCGCCAGCGCGCATGCGCTTTTTCTTCGCGCTTGTCTCAAAAACAACCTCTTTCTTGAACTTGCTTCCTTGTTTTCGGCCACCAAGTGTGTTAATGTACACATGACCACTGACGCGCTCGGCTGAAGTTGACGGCTGATGGCCTCCACGCTGCGCTACGAGTGCGCGCCGGCGGCCTGCCCTGAGCCTGCCGAAGGGGGGAGGTTGATGCTTGGTGTGTCGAAATCGCATCAGATGTCCAAAAGTATGTGGGGGAGTTTTGGACATCTGATGCGGCACCTTGAGGTGCCTGCAGAATTTCGCCCCACCTGGAGAGAGTTTTGTCCCACCCCCTGGGCGAAACTCAGTCAATTTCGCCCCACTGCCACATCCGAACCGCTGAGCCGCAAACGACTTGCGCGGGCGCGCTGGGGCGAAATTCGCCGAGTTTCGCCCCACGAGAAAAAAGAAAAAAATTTAGTGGGGCGAAACTCAAGAGTCTAATCCCAAAACCTCTCCAGCGACGCCGTCAAGCACGCGACCGAATGCAATTCACGCCCCTTACACATACCACCGCACAACACCTAATTCGACTCGGAGCGCTTGTCGCCTTGGTTGGCCGCCTTCCATTGCCGCCATTTCAGCGCCGCCTGTTCGCGCAGCTCATCACTCGCGACGTGCAGCGTTTGCAGCTGATACATTTTCTGCGCCTGCATGCGGGCATTAATGTACCCATAGTCCGACGGCTGCTGTTCGGTCAATGTCGCGAGAACGACCATTGCCACATCGCGAATCTGAACGTTGGCCGCCAGGCCCGGCGCCTGCGACACGCGCGGCATGCAGATCGTCGAATCGTCGAGCAATGGCTCGACGTGTTCAATGTGCTCAGGGCCGCCGAATTGACCGACGAGGAGGATCGCGGCAGCCTTCGTCATCGGCTGAACCGATTCGTATTGCCCCTCGCCGCCGGCGACCGCCAAGGCCAATGGCAGCACCTCCTTGAGCTCATTCATCGAGGCCAAATAGATTCGTCGGCTAAGCAGCGCTTCGTTCTGATTCGGGCAATCGAGGACCCAGCCGACAACGAGCTGCCTGACGGCCGGGCGATAGTTGCCCATTTGAAGCGAATCGCGAATTGGCGGCCGCTGGATCAAATGCTCAACCAGCATGGCGCCGCGATCGGACACCTTGATGCCTTCGACCGATCCCAAAAACAGCATCGCCGCGCAACTGCCCAACGGGGGAGCCGCGTTGCGGTTGTCGCCCGTCACCTGCCATTGCACCAAGCGCATGAGCCGTTCTTCCCACATCTGGCTCGCCGGCCTGGCGGCGACGCCAAACGCCGCGGCGAGAAGCGCTCCCTCATTCCGCTGCATTTCCACAAACAGCTCGCGAGCTGCGCCGTCGCTCCCGGCGCGTTCGCGATACTGGTCCCAGCCAGGAAGAGTAACACCCTGGCGGCCGTCGACATCTTCAGCGAACGCTTCCAGCCGGCGCTGAAACTCCGAGCGATCGATCAGAGCCACAAGCCGCCGCGCTGCGGCGCGGGTTTCCGGATTGGGGTCGTCGACCAATGCCAGAAGGGGTTCACGGGCTGCCGATCCCGCGTCGAGCAGCTTCTCGGCCGCGGCCTCGCGCATGGCGTACGCGTCATGGCCGAGCTGCTCGATCCACCGCGCTACCTCCTTGTTGGAACCGGTCGCGACAACTGCTTGGCGGGACGGGGACGGCTTGACGACGCCGGATTCCTGAGCGACTCCGAGACTGAGGCCATGCTCCCAAAACCCGAACGCAGCCAAAAACAGCAATATCGCGCCTGTCCGCTGAACGCGCTTCATTTCGCCATCCGTTTCCGACTCGCTTTGACTGTGCAACTGCCCTTATCGTACGTCGTCAACTTGAGGATGACTATGGTTGTGCCCTACTCGCGTTATTTGCGGGCTTCTTGCGATATGAAGTGCCCGTTTTTAGTTGCTTGTGGCGAGTCGCTCCGCGTAGTAGAATTGAGAGCACCCTGGGATTTGTGGCCGCTTGCAGCCGAACTGCTAAAGAGCCAACGTCGCGCGGATGGAGACGTTCTAGGTCGCAGCAATCGTCCGTCGCGCGTTCTTTTGCACAACTCGACAAAGCCAGCCGCAGATTCTGAGGTATTCAGGACTGCGGTTTTTTGTTTGGTGAACTAAAGCCGGCCTCTGTGAGGCTGGCTGCCGAGGTCGCAGACCCGGGCTGCAGTTGCGGAGGCTTTTACGAATGAGTACCGGTGAAATGACCAAACCTCTCGATGAGTCGTTACCGCGCGAGCCGTCGCAAACGGGCGAAACTCCGCCACAGTTCTCGACGCTTAGTGTCCACGGCGGCGAGATGAGGCAAAAGCCGGGTGACTCGATCACCGATCCGATTTTCTGCGCGTCGACCTACACCTTCCCCGACACGCAGTCGGTGATCAATTACATTGAGGAACAACAACCGCGCGAAGAATACGGCCGCTACGGCAACCCGGGCGAGCGCGTGGCGGAGCGCAAGCTCGCGGCACTGGAAGGCGGCGAATCAGCCGTGCTCTTCTCGAGCGGCATGGCG